>NZ_JAXBVE010000043.1:0-38157 GCF_035181445.1 Photorhabdus africana | reverse complement strand
AAAGCCTATTTATCCCAGAATGCATTCAAAACACCGCAAAGAAAGTCGTCTAAAAACAAAACATTGGATGCGTGTTTTGAACGACTTAATTCTTAAGATCCTGTATATGAAGCAATAATAGGGTTCAGAAACAACGGAATAGTACACGCCGTTAAGTAACTATTTAAATTACAGCCTCAATTTTTCAGAAAGATGGTCTGTTGCTTGCGCTGGATCACTCTGTTGATTTTTCTGAGGCATAAATCCGATTTCTAGGTTATGTCCCTCAACTAAATTATGGCCTTAAGAAATAAGCAGATACAACCTAATTTCACCATAGCGTGCTGTCTTTTCATAACGGGTGGCGATGCGACGATGCTCTTTGAGTCGACCAATACATCTTTCTACAACATTTCTTCTTCGATACGTTTCATGGTCGAATTTAACCCGTCCATCTGACCACGCTTTTTCATTTGATTTATAGAGAATTATCACTTTTATTCCCTGACTTTTTAACCGGTTATAAGGGGAGCAATCACTCCCATGCTTCATCAGGAAGGTCGTAATGAGCCATAACATGTTTTTTCCGAAAGTCAGAGCCAGATAGATTATTCTATCTCAGCCTATTGCGGGACACAGCCTAATCATCAGCGGGCCTGTGAGTTAACAACGCTACACTCCCGAGAAGTCACTTTGGCCTTTCCTCGCCTTGAGAATAAAGGATTTTTAGTCTCATCAGGTGAGAAGCGTAATAAGTCTTATACATTGCCGGGTATGTCGTTACCAAGCCCTGAAGAACTTTTCTCTGCTGGAACAATAAATAATATTAATAATAAATTGGACTTACCCCATAAGGAATCTAGCTTGCCTCATTCATATTCAGGTATTCAAATCCACCGAGATGAGTTAGGGCGTCTTGCTCCTTCATCGTTTAGCCTGCCATTTATTGATGACTTAAAGTACATAACATCCGATTTAAGAGAAAAATTGCGAGAAATTGCTAAACCAGCTTATGAAAATCGTCGATTAGATCTAGAACAAATGCAATCGATTATTATGAAACTTTGTCAATCTCACTATATCCGTATTGATGTGTTAGGCATACTACTTAATCGTTCTGCAAAGAATCTCAGACAGCGCCATATAAAACCACTGCTTAATAAGCAGAATCTAATGATGGCATTTCCACAGACACCGAATCATCCCAATCAAGGATATACTGTCAAAGATGTATTACAGAAGGATTGATATTTCTTATGGTAGAACAATAGAGAAGTATTTAATTTATTTATACCCGTTATCTTTCAAGTTGCCTCTTTGTTGGCTGCACTTACTCACCTCGGTTACATAGTTATCTATGCTCCCGGGGATTCGCTCCCTTGCCGTCGCGATGCATCTTGAAATCCATTGGGTATAGAAGTATATTCATGAAATTATTTTGTTATATTTGTGTAAAAAGATGAAGAATATAGGCTATAAGAAATAACTTGAAAATTTTCACCCTTATTTTTTTGTAGTTATTCCATTAGCCATTAAATCCTTATCAAATAGAAAATAAAATAGATTTATGATAAGTTTCTTATTTATTGTAAATGATAAACTTTAGATTAGAGATGTTTGATAGTTATAATATGTCATAATCTTAGCATAAATTTATTGATAACAGGCCAATTTTGGCCCATTATGATATAAAAATAAATGAAATAGAGGCTCTATATTTTGCAATGAGTTGTTACTTGAATAAAATCAGCAGATTCACCGATTTTTATTTCAACATTTACGTCTTTGACTTCATTAATATTATTTATATGTGTGCCTCCGCATGGGATAGTGACCACCGTGGAGTCAATTGCAGATTTCCATAATCTGGTATCATTAATATTTTTTGATTTATATTCAATGTTTATTTCCGCACCCTGAGATAACCAATTATTGAGTGTGTTATTAACTTCTCTATTAATTTTATCCAGATTTTCAATTAATATATTTTTATCAAATCCTTTCTTTCTGAGTGATTTACCAAATCGATAAATATCAACGGATCGAAGCTCTGTAATAGAAGATTGGTAAATGGCGGCTTTATCTAAATTATAGTTTCCCAAATCATCGGTATCGTATACTTTGGACCATATATGATGTGTTGCTTTATTTAAAGCAAGGGACATAAAGTGGGCCATCGAGTGTGCAGCACTTACCTTATACCTTGTTTCATCGTTCACAGATAGAGTTACCGTTTTCCCTATGAGGTCTCTTTCTGAAATTCCGTGTAAATCAGGTAAGTAGTGTGCTGGCATAATTTTTTCTGGTGACGTTGCTTGTTTCGTTATTTCCTGGTCTATATATAAATGACCATCAATAAGGCCCGCAGTGTAAACTTTTGTCACAGCAAGTTCTTTATCGCCTATTGAAATTATTCCATTATCATGTAGTTGGTCTGGCCACTTATAGTTCTTCGGGTAGAATGGACTATCTTGGGTTATCAAAATGGTGCCACTTTCGTACTTCATAACCTCGATAATGTTGGATTCTAACATCAGGGTTCCCAGCATAAATGAAGCTTCTGCTTTTAAGAGTTCATTAATATTCATATCAGTAGCCATGTAACATCTCGCTAGTTATAGTTTTCTGATACCTATTATTACAGGGTATTTTGTTAATGTAATTCTTGCCAAAACAGGACTAAATCTTATTGTTATTTTATTTTTAGCTTAAACCTCTATTATCCAAAGATGATGATTTTTTTTGCTAATCAAGATGTCATGTAATCTTATATCATATTACTATTCGTTTTAAACGTTATAGGTAATCTTTCTTGCTGACTACCAGAATTGGATAAATAAGATCAATATGTGTATAGTCAACTTATTTATAGGATACTTAGAGCATTGTTGCAAGTGGAAAAGTTGGAATGTTTTTATGTTTTACCTACATAGTCAATAACGATTTTAAGGGTAAAATCCGTTTTTTTAACTGTCGCGATAATTTTTTATTTTAAAAATAAATAGTTAAACTGATAAAGTATATGGGGCAGGGGGAAATAAAGTATGGTTGCTATGGCAGGAATTAATATACATCTTCTGGAAGAAACGATTAGAAAACTTGACATTGTAGAGGAATGTTCTCCTGATAAGTCACATGCTGTACAGCTCCGAAGAGCAATAGATACTTATCTTGATGTTAATATTCCAGAACAGAATAGTAGCGTTTTTGGTTTATGGGGGGATAAAAAGTTGGATGGATTGGAACATCAAGGTAAGTTACGCGAAGAATGGTAATGATTGCTATGAAGTCGCTATTCGATACTAATATATTGATTATTTAAATGAATATGAACAAGCTAACATTTGGGCAACGGGTTAGCAAAATGGGTGGTTATTGATCACTAGAAACCCTAATGATTTTAAAGATAGTGCTGGTGTTATTCTTCCTTACGAACTGTCTAGCTCAAAAATAGATTAATATTTTTATAGACTTCTTCATAATATAAAAGAATCAAAAGTATTGTTTATATAAGAATCTTAAAATGTTCGTGGCTAATTGCTCCAACAGGGAACATGAGGCAGTGTTTTACACTGAATATATATAATATTTGGCTAATTTATGTGTCAATCAGGAATTGGAAAGATTGATATAACGTTGGAGGGAGAAATCGGATATAAATTCTACGCAATAAAAACCGCGAGAAAGGTTTTAATATTCTCGCGGTAATCGTGTTTTCTAAACGGGAAGATCAATGATTTTCTGTGAATAAAAATCAAATCTCAGTACGTGGTTTAGCATTCTCCGCCAACCATGCCGCAATGCGTTGCTTTTGCTCTTCTTTCAGCCACATACCCAGTTTGGTACGGCGCCAGATTGCGTCATCCAGTTCAACAACCCACTCATTATCGACCAGATAACGAAGTTCTGCTTCATACAGGCCGTGACCGAAGCATTCACCTAGATCGGTCAGATTATTCGCACCCTGCAGAATAAGCTCGCTGTTGCTGCCGTAAGTACGCGCATAACGTACAGCAACACCTTCCGGTAACCAGTTGTAACGTTTACGCAATAAACGGGCGTAACCATCACGATCGCACCCTTCCAAATTACCCCCCGGTAACTGACCATTTTTGGTCCAGGCTTCTCCGACATTGGGATAGTATTGCATCAGCTTCTCGGTTGCGTGTTCTGCAAGTTTACGGTAGGTGGTTAACTTACCACCAAACACAGACAGTAATGGCGCTTTGCCCTGTTCATCATGAATATCAAGGGTATAGTCGCGCGTAATGGCCTGAGGTGAGTCGGATTCATCATCGCACAGTGGACGTACACCAGAATAGGTCCAGACGATATCATCACGGCTAAGTTGTTTCTTGAAGTGGTCGTTATAAACTCTCAGCAGATAATTAATCTCCTGATCGTCAATCTTCGCTTCTTTTGGATCACCTTGATATTCCACATCGGTGGTTCCGATAATGGAAAATTCATCCATCCAAGGAATAACAAATACGATACGATGATCTTCGTTTTGCAGAATATAAGCTTGCGGCTCATCATGCACTCTTGGCACCACAATATGGCTGCCTTTGATCAGGCGAATACCATAAGGTGATTTCAATTTCAGGCCATCGTCAAAGAATTCTTTAACCCAGGGGCCGGTAGCATTAACCAGACCTTTTGCACGCCAAGTATAGGTCTTACCTGTACGCAGATCTTCGGCTTCAACCATCCAACCCTCTTGTTCGCGCCATGCACGGGTCACTTTTGTTCGGGTACGGACTTCCCCGCCACGTTTTTTGACTTCTTGAGCGTTAAGGACAACTAAACGAGCATCATCAACCCAGCAGTCAGAATATTCAAAGCCACGGACCAATTCTGGTTTCAGAACAGAATTGGCCCCGAATTTTAGCCCTTTACTGCCAGGCAGGCTGACACGTTTACCCAAATTGTCATAGAGGAACAGGCCAACGCGGATCATCCATGCTGGACGCAAATGTGGCTGGTGCGGCAGGCGGAAACGCATCGGAAAAGCGATGTGTGGTGCAAGGTTCAGTAAAACTTCACGTTCTGCCAGTGCTTCGCTGACCAAACGGAATTCATAATGTTCTAGATAGCGCAAGCCACCGTGGATCAATTTTGAACTGGAGGATGACGTGGCTTTGGCTAAGTCTTGTGCTTCCAGCAACAGAACAGAGAGCCCCCGGCCAGCAGCATCTGCCGCAATTCCGGCGCCGTTGATCCCGCCGCCGATCACAATCAAGTCTTTAGTTTCCATGCATCCCCCTAAAATGTTCGAAACAGTTCTTTAATGCTCGTTTTCGCTCACAATTGTAATCAGAAATCGATTAATAGCCAACTATTTGTCAAGAAAAAACATGTTCACGTGATATGGATAACAAATATTGTTATATCCATATAATTTAAATAGTATTAATAAAGAAGCTTAATTGTGGTGCGATAAAGGGAGGTAGGGGATAGCGCTATCCCCCGAATATAGAGAAAATTCTTAGCAGAGTTCGAGCTGTACGTTATGCTGCTCAATCACTTTATGGATGCTTGGCGGGGGAAGTTGGTCAGTAAATAGGTGATCAATGAGGTTCATATTGCCTAGATTGACCATAGCATTGCGGCCAAATTTAGAATGATCAGTGACTAACATAACGCAACGGGAGTTTTCGATAATTGCGCGTTTTATGCGTACTTCATGGTAATCAAATTCCAGTAGTGAGCCATCCATGTCAATGCCGCTGATGCCGAGAATGCCGTAATCAAGCCGAAACTGAGAAATAAAATCCAGTGTGGCTTCACCGATAATCCCACCATCACGGGAACGAATCTCCCCACCCGCCAAGATTAAACGGAAGTCCTCTTTTGTCATCAACAGAGTAGCGACGTTGAGGTTGTTAGTGACAATTCGCAGACCTTTATGATTTAACAATGCGTGAGCGACCGCTTCGGGTGTGGTGCCAATATCAATAAACAGCGTTGCGCCATCCGGGATATGGCTAGCAACACGTTGTGCAATACGTGCTTTCTCTTCTGACCACATGATCTTGCGATCGTGATAAGCAGTATTAACTGAACTTGATGGCAACGCGGCACCGCCGTGATGCCGCTGTATTTTGTTTTTATCTGCCAGGTCGTTCAAATCACGGCGGATAGTCTGGGGGCTGACATTAAAGTGTTCAACCAACTCTTCAGTGCTGACGTAGCCCTGAAGGCGCACCAGCTCAACTATTGCATCATGCCGTTGAGTTTGCTTCACGATAGTCCTCTAAGTTTCTAAAAATGTCGGTTATTATTTTTGAATGTATGACGGTTATCCCACAACGCCATCAGTAAACCGATAATTAAACCGGAGAAATGGGCGGCGTTGGCAATCGATAGTCCAAATGCATCGAAGTATCCAACCATCAGCCAGAAGATCGAAAAAGCCATCAAACCACGGGGAATGCCAATACCACGTTCGGGCGCACGTTCACCGGTTAGCCAGACATAACCAATTAAAGCGTAAACAACACCAGAAAGGCCGCCAAAATGAGAACCACTGAATAATGATTGTCCCCAGCCGCTGAAAACAGCGGAAACAATCATAATGACAAACAGTTTTCCTGTACTGAGGTGCTTTTCTGTTTGCCCACCAAGATACCACCACCACATGAGATTAAAGATGATATGCAGTAGTGAGAAGTGCAGTAAGCCGTGGGTGACCCAGCGCCATAGCTCCATATGTTGGCTATCGTCAGGCCAGGCCAGCCAGGACATCACCTGATAATCCCCGGCAAATTGCATCCAGAGATAAACGACAATATTTAGGAGCAAAACCGTAATAGTTAATGGGCCAGCCTGACGACTTAAATATTGCCAATTCAGATTATTGTGGTACTTCAATGGGTGATTCACATCGCCAGATTGCCAACTGGCCGCTTGATAACGTTCATTTAGCGGATCGCGGGTAAATTGCGCCAGCTCTTGCTGAACTAGAGTCAGTTTAGTGTCATCTTCTAGCCACAGTTCGACGTGTTGCTCATCGTGACTGGGGCGCATAGTGAGATGGACCTGATGGGTTGCCATATAATCGATAAAGGCTTGCGCTAGACGCGGGTTTGAAATAGCGATTACGCGGATCATGGGGTGTGTTATGCCGGATTATGTAAGGAGTCAACAGCGTGAGGATAGTCTCTGCGCCAGGCTTCAAAGCCGCCATTAATGCTGTAGACAGTTTCAAAACCGATGTTTAATAAATACTGAGCGGCACTCTGGCTGCTATGGCCGTGATAACACATGACCATAACCGGCTGCTCGAAATTGGCCTGTAACATAAATTCATTCAATGTGTCGTTGGTTAAATGAAAAGCGCCACACGCATGACCTGCCCGGAAACTCTGTGGATCACGGATATCCACCATAGTAGCGGATTTATTCTGCCAGTGTTGATAAGCCTGCTCAGGGCTGATAGCTTGAAAATGTTCCATATATATTGAATTGCTCTTAGAACTTATCCCGTTGGTTATTATTGTAATAATGTTTTCCCGACGATTATCCGAACGGGAAAATTTGTTATCAGTAATACGTTATTAGTAATACATTATCAGTAATAAGAGTGTTCACCGCGCTGGTGTTCAGTTAAGTCTTTTACCCCTTTTAGTTCTGGGAACATGTTCAGCAACTCTTTTTCAATCCCTTCTTTCAGGGTGACATCAACCATTGAACAGCCATTACAGCCGCCGCCGAATTGAAGGATAGCAAAACCATCATCAGTGATTTCCATCAGGCTAACGCGACCACCGTGACCGGCTAATTGTGGATTAATTTGTGACTGCAAAACATATTCCACACGTTCGACAAGTGGGGAATCGTCAGAAACTTTACGCATTTTGGCGTTAGGGGCTTTTAATGTTAGCTGAGAGCCTAACTGATCGGTGACAAAATCAATTTCTGCTTCTTCAAGGAAGGGGGCGCTCAGTTCGTCAACGTAAGCTGACAGTTGATCAAATTTCAGTTCAGTATCTGTCGCTTCAACGGCATCAGGCGGGCAGTAAGATACGCCACACTCAGCGGTAGGTGTACCTGGATTGATGACAAATACGCGAATTTGTGTGCCAGGTTCTTGGTTTGCCAGTAATTTGGCAAAATGAGCTTGCGCTGCTTCAGTAATATTAATCATATCATTTGCTCAATAGTTGACTGCTATAATTGGTTATAATACGCCCATTCTCGTATTGACTACAAGGTTCGACAGATCGCCCAAACCTGCACTGAACGGGCGCCAGCACGAATTAACAAACGGGAAATTTCAGTCATGGTCGCACCGGTGGTAATCACATCATCAAGTATGGCGACATGTTGTCCCGTAACGGAGCCACAAAGCTGAAATGCTTTCCTGAGATTAATTTTACGCCGTGCTGCCGATAAATTTCTTTGCGGTAGTGTAGCATGCGTCCGCTGTAGAAAGCTTTGCTGGTAATCGCATTGTAGCCATTCTGATAACTGCTTTGCCATTAATACACTTTGATCAAATCCCCGTTTCCATCGTCGGTGTCGATGCAGTGGCACACTGAGCAGAATGTTGGGTTTATACCATCTTCCATCACGATAGCCCTGTTGCCAGTGCAGTAGAAACAGACGCGCCAGAACTGACGCAAGTTGTGGGGTGCGGTGATATTTATAGCGACGGATCAGGCCACTCAATGGTGGGCAATAGTCGGTAATCGCTATCATATTCTCCCATAGAGGTGGTTTTTTGAGGCAGCGTCCACAAGGCAGTGACGGGAGTTCTGAGGGTAGTGCGCAGCACGGGCACATGTTTATCAAACGTTTCAACCGCTTGTTGCAAAAGCTGCATACTCCATGATGTGGAAACCAAAGAGGCTGATGGCATAGCCAACAGTACCCAACCATTGTTAGCATAGACTTCTTCCTTGATGGCAAATAAAGTTGAGAATAACAATGGTTGATCTGTTTTGGCAGACTTCTAATGAAGGTTCGCGTGATCTTGTGTTGCTGCACGGATGGGGGTTGAATGCAGAAGTTTGGCGTTCCATTGAAATGCGATGTGCTTCGCATTTTCGTTTGCATCACCAAAGAGGACAAGACGACCTAATTAAAAAACAAACGACATATTTTTGCGTACTACATCGCCGTTAATGCAATAAGACCAGAATGAATAACTATTTACTTGACAATAGAGATTGTTATAAACATGGTATAAAGTTGTTTTATTCATCATTAATAAACGTAATTATTTAGGTTAACTATATGAAAGAAAATATTGATAAGTTACTTTCAAACATCGCAATTATGGAGCCACCCGCAGGACTACAGGATAAACTTGCTCTTGCAAGACAAGAAAATAGAAAACTGACAATAAAATTAGGCTTTGATCCGACTGCACCTGATTTACATTTGGGCCATTCGGTTGTATTACAAAAGCTTAAAGATTTTCAGGATGAAGGACACCGGATTGTTGTTATCATCGGGGATTTTACGGCTGGAATTGGTGACCCGACGGGGAGAAATAAGCTTCGTCCGCCATTAACACCTGAGCAAATTAATAAAAACAGTCAGACTTATATAAATCAGCTTGCAAAAGTTATAAATATCGAAAATATTGAAATAAGGAAAAACTCAGAATGGTTTAACAATATGCCATTCAGTAATGTCATAAAGTTAATCTCTAAAATCACTCTTGCACAAATCATGCACCGAGATGATTTCAAAACCCGATTTGAATCAAAAGCACCAGTCCATTTGCATGAGATTATTTACCCTATTTTGCAGGGATATGACTCAGTTATGATTGATGCTGATATCGAGCTTGGTGGAACAGATCAGTTATTTAATAACTTGGTAGGGAGAACACTTCAAGAAGCCTATGAGAAAAAAGGGCAAATAGTAATAACAATGCCATTATTAGAAGGGCTAGATGGCATTGAAAAAATGAGTAAGTCAAAAAATAATTATATTGGGTTAACTGATAATGCAAATGATATGTATGGCAAAGTAATGTCAATTCCTGACAGTGCCATTATCAATTATTTGACACTTGCTACAGACATGGAGGCAGAAAAACAATCTGCGATAGTCAGTCAACTAGAACTGGGCCTTAACCCAATGAAGATCAAAAAAGATATCGCTTATAATATTGTTAAAAGATATCACGATGACATATCTGCAAAGGAGGCCACTGAGCATTTTGAGCGTGTAGTACAAAAGCGGACACCTGAAGAGGCTGATCATGATGTATTGATTTTACCAAAAGGCTCTTATATAACACTGCTGGATCTTTGTTCAGTAGCCTTGCCAGCGATAAGCCGTTCTGAACTAAGGCGATTAATTCGTTCAGGGGCTGTTCGTGTTGATAGAAGTAAAGAAGATGATGAAATTAAAAATATTGAGGTTATCCCGGGCACGCTTATATGGATAGGTAAACGATATAAATTCCGTATTGGCAGTTGAAGGAATATTATTAAAGTAGTGGTAGAGAAGGTGTATCAGGTTTTGTTATTTTTATTAGTTTCTTTTTCCTGATACCCACTACTATAGGTGGCAGAGTACCTATTTCATTGAGCCAAAAATTCACATCCTCAAAAACATCAAGAACAAGTGGTAAGTGGCCGTCTTGTGAATAAAGACTACCACCTGGTGTCAACCATGGATATAGATATTTGAGACAGTCGCGAGTTGATTTTTGAAGATCGACATCCAGATAGATTGCAGCTATTGGTCGTGACCAATTAGCTAAGGATATTTCAAACCACCCTTTAATAAATGTACAGGAACTGATATTACCATATTTTATAATATTATTTTTTACTTCCTGAAGAGAACCTGCGAAATCACCTTCCCTAAACACCGCTTCCCTTCCTTCAATACTGATGCCATGAACTTCATTATGAAACGGGAGGAGTAATTTTTTTTATCCTCGGTATTTTGGGTTTTATCTATTCTGAACAGAACTTGATTTATTGGATAATTGCAATATTTTCTTTCTCGTTGGGAGAGATCATTTTTATCCCCGTCCTTTACGCGCTTACTGACAGTATAGCACCTGAGGGGTTAAGGGGGCATTACTTCGCAATACAAAACCTAGGCAGTTTGGGTGCAGCTGTCAGTCCTGTTCTGATGGGATATTTAATTTCATATTATAAATCCCCTTATATTTTTCTCATTCTTATCGTCGCAATTTCCTTTTCTTATTTTATACTTCTAGTTGTAAAGCGTGCCTATATAAAACAATGGTAATTATTTTTCATTTTACACTTTCTTTGACTTAAATCTTTTAATCTATTCTCTAGTGATATTTATAGCGACGGATCAGGCCGCTCAATGGTGGGCAATAGTCGGTAATCGCTATACCCGTTATCTTTCAAGTTGCCTCTTTGTTGGCTGCACTCGTTCACCCCGGTCACATAGTTACCTATGCTCCTGGGGATTCTCTCCCTTGCCGTCGCGATCCATCTTGAAATCCATAGGGTATATCATATTCTCCCATAGAGGCGGTTTTTTGAGGCAGCGTCCACAAGGCAGTGACGGGAGTTCTGAGGGTAGAGCACAGCACGGGTACATGTTTGTCAAACGTTTCAGCCGCTTGTTGCAAAAGCTGCATACTCCATGATGTGGAAACCAAAGAGGCTGATGGCATAGCCAACAGTACCCAACCATTGTTAGCATAGACTTCTTCCTTGATGGCAAATAAAGTTGAGAATAACAATGGCTGATCTGTTTTGGCAGACTTCTGATGAAGGTTCGCGTGATCTTGTGTTGTTGCACGGATGGGGGTTGAATGCGGAAGTTTGGCGTTCCATTGAAATGCGATGTGCTCCGCATTTTCGTTTGCATCTGGTGGATTTGCCGGGTTATGGCCGTAGCCAGAAATATGGCCCGATGAATCTTGCTGACATGGCGGATGAAGTCTGGCGATATGCGCCTGAAAATGCGCTATGGCTAGGTTGGTCGTTGGGAGGTCTGGTTGCCAGCCGGATAGCGCTTGACCATCAGGATAAAGTTGCCGGATTAATTACCGTGGCTTCTTCACCACATTTCAGCGCAGAAAGTGACTGGCCGGGGATTAAGCTGGAAGTTTTGCACGATTTCGAACATCAGCTTAGTAAAGATTTCCAGCGCACAGTTGAGCGTTTTCTTGCTTTACAGACATTAGGTACTGACAGTGCCCGTCAAGATGCGCGATTACTGAAATCTGTTGTGCTGGCGCAGCCGATGCCTTCTGTTGAAGTGCTGCATGTTGGCTTGGAAATTTTGCGTACCGAAGATTTAAGGGAGTCTTTGGCTGAGCTTACCATACCGTTCCTGCGGATTTACGGTTATCTGGATGGGTTGGTGCCAAGAAAAATTATCAACATTCTTGATGAAAAATGGCAGCGTTCAGTTTCAGCCATGATGCGCCATGCCGCTCATGCGCCTTTTATTTCTCATCCGGATGAGTTTGTTGGATTGTTGACTGAATTTGCTAGTAGAGAAGCATTGCAAGGTCGATGAGATAACAGATTTTTATTGGCGTGATTTGGAAAGGTAAAGCGTTCGCCGCATGAATGCTGTTGGTACGCATAATTTTTTGAGTGATTTTATTGGGAGCATATCTGCGCTCATTAGCCTATAAATGGATAGCTTGTTTTGCTTATAAAAGTCATCTATTTTGATTACTTTTGGTGTGCATGTTAAGATAATAGATTAAATGGATTAATTTTATGTTTTCAGCAAACATTATAAGAGCGGCATTCAAGGAGCTTTCTAAGCTACCTGTTGGTCTCAAAGTTTCAATGATTGAAGCCATTGAAGAATTGGAAGCTGCTGGAACAGATTTAAAAGAGCCTAAAGTCAGAGACATTGGAAACGGGCTTAAGGAGTTAAGAGTGAGCGCTTCTGAGGGTATTGCGAGGGGATTTTTCTTTTTTGCAGTTGGACAACAGTTTTATGTTGTTCATATACTGCAAAAGAAAACCCAAAAAACGCCGAAGAAATCGCTCGATCTGGCAAACCAACGAATGCAAGAGGTTAAACGGAGTCTTAAAAATGTCTGACAATGATTATGATATTATCCCGTTTTCTGAAGCCAAAACGCTTCTCTTAGAAGATGCCGCGACTCTGGAAGCATATAACGATATTCAGATCCGTAAGGCGTTGATGAAACAGCTTAAAGATGCACGTAAAGCGTTACATCTTACTCAACAAGATGTTGCTCAGAAGATTGGCACTCAGAAGCAAAATATTAGTCGTATGGAAAATGGTAAAAGTGTGCCAAATCTGGATACTTTAAGCCGCTATGCTGCCGCGCTTGGAGGAAGATTTGTTTTCCAAATGCCTGTAAGTCAATAGATTGTATGTGTTTAGTTATGGCTTATGACTCTTTGGACCAACAGATTGTTGATAAGCCCCCCTTTAAAAGAGGGGAGTTGTCTCAGATTAACTATATATGATTAGCCATTCTATAATATGGCTCAGTTCTCCCAGCGATCCGATAAACCGCCGTATCACATTGCTGTACCTCCGGGCACTGTTTGCAACTGCCGCTTAGGCAAGCAGTTGCATCAACTTTTTCCAGTTTGTCCATTACGGTGATTTGTTCAAGTATCCTTTTATAGTGACAGTTTCCACTGGAACAGTGACAGCTATATTGGCTGTTGCTGATAAAGATTATTTTAATCAATCGGTTAAAAAATCAGGGAATAAAAGTAATAATTCTGTATAAATCAAACGAAAAATCCCGGTCTGAATGATCTCAAATAAATCAGACAATAATTTAATAGTACTATTAAATAGACATACTAAATAAAAGCAAAGTAGGCAACGTGATTAATACGAGAAAATATTATTCAATCTTTTATGTGGTATGTGTATGTATTTAAATGATTTTTAAAGTCAATAATGAAGATATTAGGCGGTTAAAAAACATGAGTTGTTTCACAATAATAAAATTTTCACTTTAACATCTAATTTACATGGAGAAAGATTGTTGCTTATATTTAAATTCCCTCACGGGAAATAAGTAAATATCAATCTAAAGTTTAAAAAGGGGACATTATGGACTATCAACCTCTGGCTAGCCTCATATGGGTGATAACCAATGAAAAAATACATTAGTATAGGTGTACATGAACTTGATACTTATCTTGATTACGCTATTTTAAGCATCATAGCTATATATAGCCTGCATGCGACTCCATCCGAAATGGGGATATTGGGCGCTTGCTTCGCTGTTCCATTTTTGGTGGCTAGTGGATTGTTTGGCAAGCTGTTTGACAACAGAAATGTATTAAATTGGAGGACATTGCTGTTCTTTATTAATGGCATTGTCATGCCTTTTTTATCTATAGCTGATCCAATTATATTTCTTTATGTCATTACATTAATCAAGACAACCTGTCGGTGTGGGCTTGGAATATCAAACACAAAATTGAATGTAGATGATAATGAGTCTCAAAAATTTTATGAAATTTATGGATATATCATCAACTTTAGCAGAATAGTCATTCCCTTGTTTGTTGTATATTTAAACACGAACTATGGATTATGGTTTGTCCTGTTATTATCAATGACATTTAACCTAGTCGGTATGTTGACATCATACTTTGATGATACTTTTCGGCTTGATGCAAATGAAGGTATAAATCCTACTGCTGTAGAACGTTTCTCATTCATACAGCAATTGAAAAACAAACCGGATTTATATTTACTTGTTTCGGCTTATACTTTGTCAAACTTAGCCTTTTTTCTTAGCAACGATATGCTCGGTATCTTCTTTGAGAGGATTGGGCAAAATGAAAGTAGCATAGGCTACATAATTTCACTTCTCGGGGTTGGTGGCATAGTAGGAACACGAGTTTCTGGTTGGTTACTTAAAAAATTGTCAGCCAAGAATATTTTGTTATTTTCCATTATGATTAATTTTGTGGCCTTTTGCGGATTTGGTTTTTTAGACGCAAAAACACATCATTATGCCACATACTATTTGTTGGTTTTCCTTGTTGGTATGGCCTCTGGTGTGACGTTTTTTGCAATTAGATACGGTGTAAGAAATATTATTGGTTTTGAGCATGTAGGGAAAGCTACAGGAGATATACAGAAAATTTCATCTGCAGTGGCAATTTTGATGCCGGTTATTGGTGGGTATACTGCAAAACTCATTTCTATCGAATTTACTTTCAAATTAACAAGCATTCTGCTTGCGGTGATATTTCTGTATTTTTTATTTAAAAAGCATAAATAAGCCTAGCAAGATTGATTTTATCAATGCAAAACACTATGACTTGTACCTGAAAGGAAAAACCAAGCAAACATGGGATAGCAATCTGAATTGGGACTTGGCCGGGAAAGATTTAATCCCTGAGAATTTAAAGGCAGAAATCGATGCTGCCTTTGAGAAATTAGCGGCGGGGTGGGCGAATCATAATTTTTATCTCGTCAAGAAGCAAAATTGCGAATGGCAGGAAAGAAAGCCGCAAGTAAGAGCTAAACGAAACGTATAAAACCAATACAATTAAATGATTAACATCCCCCAGCGATCCGATAAACCGCCGTATCACATTTCTGTGTTTCAGGGCATTGTTTGCAACTGCCACTCAGGCAGGCAGTTGCATTGATCTTTTCCAATTTGCCCATTACGGTGAGTTGTTCAAGCATCGCTTCTATCATCGATAATGAAGCAGAAAGCTGGTGGCTCAACAGTTTGGCATCTGCCCGCCCATTCAGAGCGACTGCATCCCTTACTTGTAATAGGCTAATCATTTTCAATTCCTAGTGACAGTTTCCACTGGAGCAGTGGCAGCTATTTCCTGGGTTGCTGATTAACTTCATGGTTACGCGGGTGCGTGCCCGACGTAGGAAGTAGAACACCAGTGCGTTAAATGTAACGACGGTCAGAATGATGATCAGGCTGCTTTGTGGATGCTGTGAGAAAGTCACCATCTGGTAGAACAGGGCTGAAATTGAATAAGCCACATTCAGTCCCCACAGAATGGAGAATGTCATCCAACCACGGCTGGTTTCACGAGCGATCGCGCCCATCACCGAAACACAAGGTACATATAACAGAACAAAGATCAGGTAACTGTAAGCTGAAATAGCGGAGCCAAATTTGGCACTCATTGTTCCCATAGAGCTATTATCCATTTCACCGTCACCTTTACTGGCTTCGATCGGGTTGGCAAGCACGTTCAGAGTGAATGTCTCTTTCAAACTATCCCAGGTTTCACCAACTGCATCTTTCAGCTCAGCAAACAGGTTGAACTCATCTGCGTTAAACGGTTCATTAGCAATGTTTTCTGCGGTATACAGGGTATTTAGTGTCCCAACGACCACTTCTTTTGCCATAGCACCAGTTATCAAACCAACAGTTGCTTGCCAGTTATCAGAGTGAACGCCAATTGGCTGTAACACAGGCGTAATAACCTTGCTGACTGAAGCCAGGGCGGATTGGTTGATGCTATCCACCGCCTTACCAGAGAATGAGAAACTGTTAAGAGCGCCGATGAACATACTGGCGATAACGATTACTTTACCGGCACGGATAACAAAACCTTTCAGGCGTTGCCATGTTTGTAGAAGCAAGGTTTTTAGATGCGGAATATGGTAAACCGGGAGCTCCATAACGAATGGTGAAGCTTCGCCACGCATAATGGTGTATTTCAACATCAGGCCAGTCAGGATAGCAACTGCAATACCCAATATATAAAGGGAAAAAACAAAAGTTGCCCCATTTTTGCCAAAGAATGCGGCGGCAAATACGGCAAAAATGGCTAATCGTGCCCCGCAAGACATAAAGGGCGCCATCATAATCGTAATCAAGCGTTCACGCGGCGCATCTAGCGTTCTCGCCCCCATAATGGATGGGACGTTGCAACCGAAGCCAACGATCAACGGGACAAACGATTTACCCGGTAGTCCTAAAACTTGCATCAGACGATCCATGACAAACGCAGCCCGCGCCATGTAACCGGAGTCCTCAAGAAAAGAGAGGAATAAATACATCATGCCGATTTGTGGTACTAGCGGCAAAACCGTGTTGATACCACCGCCGAGACCTTGTGCGAGGAAAATCGTCAGCCATTCTGGAAAACTTAAGGTATGACCAAGCCATTGAACCCCATGAATGAAAATAGCAACAGAACCACTGTCAAAAATAGGTTGTAGCGCACCACCGATATTAATTGCCAGCACGAACATTAAATACATAACCGTCAGGAAAATAGGCACACCTAACCAACGATTGAGGATAATTCTGTCAATTGCCAGAGTGAGTTTGTTTGGCATGGCTTTTTGGGTATCTATCACGGCCATGCACAATGTATTGATGCTTTGATAGCGCGCATCGGCAATCACCAGTTCGGGCTCTTCATGTTGCCGTTGTTGCAAGCGTTCTTTGGATTCAATCAGCACTGAGGTAGCAAGGCCGGAACGTTCCAGGCTGTAAATATCCCCTTCAAGCATCTGAAGCGCTAGCCAGCGGCGTTGTTGAGCATGAAAAGTGTCTGGAATTGCACCAGATAACATCTCAACTTCTTGCAACAGGCAATCAGGGTAGTGAATCAGTGACTGCCCGGAATTCTGCTTATGGTGGTCAATTGCCCGTTTCAGCTCATTCACTCCAGTTGCACGCGTCGAAACCATTGGAATGACTGGGCAGCCGAGGCGTTGCTCCAGTTCGGCAATATCAATTTGGATATGCTGACTGTCAGCAATATCCAACATATTGAGTGCAACGATGCATGGAATGCCTAATTCCAACAGTTGTAACGTCAGATAGAGATTTCTTTCAAGGTTAGCAGCATCTACGACGTTAATCAGCATGTCAGCATCACCGCTCAGGATGTAGTGGCAAGCTATCTGCTCATCCAGTGATGTTTGTTCGGAAATCGTGGTCAGAGAGTAAGTTCCCGGTAGGTCAACTAACTCAATTTTATGGTCCGCAGTGGTAAAACGGCCAACTTTTCGTTCTACCGTAACGCCAGCCCAGTTGCCTACACGTTGGCGAGCGCCAGTAAGCTGGTTAAATAATGTCGTTTTGCCGGCATTGGGGTTGCCAATTAAGCCAATGGTCAGTGCTTTCATGTTGTTGGTGCCAAATTAGATTAGGAGTAACCGTTTCGTTGCTTGCAACGGATTATGCGTTGCATTGAACGCTGTCTAATGTGAGAAATTCTAAGTCTTTTTTTCTCAGAATTAGGCTGACTCTGCGAGTCTCAATTTGTATCGGATCACCAAAAGGCGCTAAGCGGATAACATGAAAAGAAGAACCGGGCAACATACCTAATGACAGCAATTTTTGTCGGTAAGCTGGGCTGATCTTCGGAGAAAAACCAATGATCTTGTAACTATGGTCTGGAAGAAGTTGCATATGACCTTCCGGGATATGTGATAAGTAAAATATACCCGTTATCTTTCAAGTTGCCGCTTTGTTGGCTGCACTCACTCACCTCGGTCACATCGTTATCTATGCTTCCGGGGATTCGCTCCCTTGCCGTCGCGATGCATCTTGAAATCCGTAGGGTATAATATCGAAAATTAGTCATACTCATTATTATGAAGTATGATTTGCATCCAATTCATAATAATTGCAAATGAGAATAATAACCAACATTAATTTCAATGTTAATCCTATTTTCATTTTTGGTGTTAATTTAATCACTTAGTTGCTCAGAGTTGATATGAATCTGTGAGTTTGGATTCTTTCTGGCAGGAACTATGAAACGTGCACTGCCGAAGCAGCGCACCTGTTTACAGTGATAGAAGTTACAGTGATAGGAATCTTAACGTTTTTTTCCAAATGCGGCGGCTAGTGCATCACTCATAGCACTGTTTCCGGCTGAGATAGAAGAACCGGAAGTATTACGGTTCCTGTTATTACGTTCAGGGCGGCGGTCAGTTTGTGCATTGTTATTGTTACTGCGGCGTGAGTGGGTTTCTCCCGGTTGCTCATCAAGACGCATGGTCAGAGCAATGCGCTTGCGGTTCAGATCAACTTCCAACACTTTTACTTTAACGATATCACCCGCTTTTACCACGGTGTGAGGATCTTCTACAAAGCGATTGGACAGCGAAGAGATATGAACTAAACCATCTTGATGAACGCCGATATCGACAAATGCGCCAAAGTTAGTCACGTTAGTGACTGCACCTTCCAGCACCATTCCCGGATGCAGGTCATTCATGGTCTCCACGCCTTCCGCGAAAGTCGCGGTTTTAAATTCTGGGCGTGGATCTCGGCCAGGTTTTTCCAGCTCTTTCAAAATATCGGTAACGGTTGGAACACCAAATTGCTCGGTGGTGAAATCCTGAGGTTGCAATCCACGTAATGAAGCAGGGTTACCCATCAATTCTTGGAGTTTCTGCTCAGTGGCCGCCAGAATTTTTTCCACTACCGGATAAGCTTCTGGATGAACGGTCGAGGCATCCAGCGGGTTATCACCGTGATTAATCCGTAAGAATCCGGCACATTGTTCAAAAGCCTTTGGCCCAAGACGACTGACTTTCAGTAATTGTGCACGGTTATTGAAACGGCCATTCTCATCGCGCCAGTTGATGATATTCTGGGCAATCATACGGGTCAACCCGGCAACTCTGGTTAGCAGTGGAACAGAAGCGGTATTGAGATCCACGCCGACGGCGTTTACGCAATCCTCAACGACTGCATCCAATTTTTTGGCAAGCTGACTCTGACTGACGTCATGTTGATACTGACCGACACCGATGGATTTCGGATCGATTTTCACCAATTCGGCCAGTGGATCTTGCAAGCGACGGGCGATAGAGACTGCGCCACGTAGTGAAACGTCCAGATCAGGAAATTCCAGTGCCGCCAGCTCAGAGGCTGAATAAACCGATGCCCCAGCCTCACTGACAATCACTTTTTGGGCTTTTATCTCTGAGAACTGTTTTTGCACATCGGCGAAGAAACGTTCTGTTTCACGGGAAGCCGTTCCGTTACCGATGGCGACCAGTTCCACTTGATGTTTGAGACACAATGCGGCCACGTTTGCAGCAGCTTTAGCCGCTTGCCCGGTGTGTGGATAGATAGTGTCTGTGGCAATCAGTTTGCCGGTTGCATCGATAACAGCTACTTTGACACCGGTACGCAGACCGGGATCGAGCCCCATTGTTGCGCGCATACCCGCTGGCGCGGCCATCAATAGATCTTGCAGGTTGCGGGCGAATACTTTGATGGCTTCATCTTCCGCTTTCTCTCGCAAGGTGCTCATCAATTCAGTTTCAAGATGCAGCAATACCTTAACGCGCCAGGTCCAGTTCACTACGGCTTTACGCCAGCTATCTGCCGGTGCATTATTCAGGCGCAGATTAAGATGCTGCGTAATAATCTGTTCGCAATAGCTCTCTTTTGGTGGTTCATCAAACTGGGGATCAGCATTTAGCGAAAGTTGCAGTATGTTCTCATTACGACCACGGAACATAGCTAATGCGCGGTGAGAGGGGACTTGTGCAATAGGTTCATGATGATCAAAATAGTCGCGGAATTTAGCGCCTTCCTCCTCTTTTCCTGCAACGACTTTAGCGACCAGATGGGCATTCTTCCATAGATAGTCACGTACTTTCGCCAATAATGCGGCATCTTCGGCAAAACGTTCCATTAGGATATAACGCGCGCCATCTAGCGCGGCTTTGGTATTAGCCACACCTTTATCGGTATCAACAAAGGTGGCGGCAACCTGCTCTGGTTCTTGCTGTGGATCTTGCCACAAGGCATCTGCTAGTGGTTCAAGACCCGCTTCAATAGCGATTTGTCCACGAGTACGGCGTTTCGGTTTGTATGGTAGATAAAGATCTTCCAGCTCTGTTTTGCTGAGAGTTCCATTAATGGCTTCGGCCAGTTCTGGGGTCAGCTTGCCTTGCTCGTCAATGGATTTAAGAATGGTCTGGCGGCGGTCCGACAGTTCGCGCAGATAACTAAGGCGGGTTTCAAGTTGACGGAGTTGGGTGTCATCCAGACCGCCGGTGACCTCTTTACGATATCGTGCAATAAAAGGGACAGTATTCCCTTCATCAAGCAGGCTAATCGCAGAAAGTACCTGTTGTGGCTGCGCCTGTAGCTCACTTGCAATAATTTGGCTCAGAGATTCATTCATGTTGCATTTTCTTCTGGTGGATAAGCTTTAAATATTCATAAAACCCCCTTTATACGTTCTGAGAGAAATAATTTCCAGTTTACGTCTAATCTTATTTTGACGAGTTACGCTATAGCATCCGCGATTGAACTCAAATGTGAAAAGTTGTCGCTGAAACCCTAAGTGGGTTACCGGGTTATGCTATGAGCTGTTTCCGAATATCAGAATTAAACTAAAAGGATAGCTAGAATAGGAAAAACTTGAGTTTCATCGCATTATTCCAGAAGCAGGTAACTAATTAATTACAAATCTACTTTTGATTTTCGTTAAAAATGGAGGAATTACTTAAAAAATTTATTTAATAGAATACGAACATATTTACTTCCAGATTAACAATGTTGCACTTAATTATGTGAATCTACCCATTTTAAATTTTTTAATGGGCTAATACCGTCAAAGAGGAAATCGAGTACCGCCTTTACTTGATTACGGTATTGCGATACATCGCAAAATTCAGCACCCAAAGCATAAACAGATATACTGGCCAATTCGTGAGTCATGACCGCATATTCTTTGTCGTCTATCAGCCTGATAGCGGGGATCATTAGAACAGGGCGACTGCTGTCAGGATATTTTTCAACTGGCAACAGTGGGATCACAATTCTGCGGTTTAACTGCCCGATAATGTCACTCGTGACGTCCAGTAATAGGGGATAAACAACGTTTTTCCCAGTATTACGGTAAACGGTGAATTGCATTGTTAAAATGTCCTGTGTTCATCACTAAAACAACCATGTTCATCATGGAAACGGTTTAACGCCTCCAAAGCTTCCCTATTATCTTCCCGCCATTTCAGCGCTTCGTAATTGCGTAATTCGGCATCCAAGGCGGCGGTCAGTGTGGCACTAAAGTTAATACCTGCTTCACGTGCCCGGCTCAGTAAGCTTCGTTCTACAGTCATTGTGACGCTCTGTGTGTTGCGTTGTCTTGCTGTCATGATTTATCTCCGGCATTGAGTATGCGTATATGTACATGAGTTGTAGTTCTGAATGTCGGTTTTTTCTGCTTGTTATGCTTATTAATTCATTCGGTTGTTATTCTTCGATATATAGCTAACTATGTCATGTCGAAAGATATTTTATATATTCGATCTCGTTCACGTACCACAATACTTTTCCTGTTGGTGTATGAACGATTGCACTGTCTCCAACTTCTTTCTTCAATAAAGCCCGGGCCATTGGAGAATCGATGGATATGTAGTCTTTGCGACCAAAAATTTCGTCGTACCCAACAATACGGAAGCGTTTAATCTCACCTTGATCATTTTCGATCTCTACCCATGCACCGAAGAACACTCGTCCATCTTGTTGAGGGGAGTAATCAACACACCGCAATTCTTCTAAGCTTTTGGTTAGATATCGGACTCTACGATCAATCTCCCGTAGCCTCTTCTTGTTATATTGATAATCTGCGTTTTCACTCCGGTCACCGAGGCTTGCTGCCCAAGTCACTTTTTTAGTCACTTCTGGACGCTCTTCACGCCAGAGATAATCCAGTTCTTCCTTTAATTTGTTGTAGCCTTCACGGGTTATCAGTTTAGTTTTCATATAGATACCGTAGTTAATCTCATAAGTGTATAAAACAGCCCATTTTGGTCGATGTCAAATTAAGACTCGGTTTTTAGTCATTAATCAATAAATCCCGGCGGTTTTGCAAGATTAACGTATTAGTTACATTCAGGCCGTCGTTGGTTGAATAAATTTATCACTGTTGATGGATTCGGCTGCGTGGCAAGCGAATACGATACGCTCCCACTGTGGTGAACACGGAGGTTAAAACGAGAGATAAGCAGTTAACAGACGGTTTCGAGTTAGCATTATCGGTAACAAGATTGCTTTACCTGTCTGCTCATTATGATATTTGGCTCTAATATTTATAACGTTCATCATATAATTTATGGTTCTGTGTACTGAATAGTATGTATGCTGTGAATCTTTCTGGTGATGAAACAGGCTGTTAAGGTTTAAGTGAAGAAAAAACAAGCGAAATTGTTTACTATAGTAAGAAAATGTGACGAAAAATCGACCGACGAGTGGCTTCTTGTTCAAACGTTGGTGAGCTGAACATGATCGATCCAGCTCCTTGTTAGTCAGGAAAAACCGAATACCGTGGAGCAGGTAAGCAGATAATATGCAGTAAAGGGCATTTTTCGTTTAGTCTGCCTGATGAATTTAATCCAGCTAATAAATGGATTTCTATCGATTTTCCGGTAGCTAGAGCGTTAATTGATAGGTTGGTGGATGGCAAAATAACAGTAGAAATTCGATAGCTGACAGTGAATTACTGCGTTCTCATTGTCAGTAATAAACCACTAAATTAATCATTCGAATTAATAACTGTGGAAATAAGTCCTATTAGGAATAGTCTCAAAATACAGATATCTGGTTTCTATCTTTGGGTTAATCTCTTTCAAAATGATAAATTTATCAAAGCATGTAGTGTTTTTTGGAGTTTGATAATGCAAGTAGATAACAAGATCCTTGTGGTGGATGATGACATGCGTTTACGAACGTTATTAGAGCGTTATCTGACAGAACAAGGTTTTCAGGTACGTAGTGCTGCTAATGCGGAGCAGATGGACCGCTTACTGACACGGGAATCTGTTAGCTTAATCGTATTGGATTTAATGTTACCCGGAGAAGATGGGCTTTCTGTTTGCCAAAGGCTGAGAAACCAAAGTAATCCGGTACCGATTATTATGGTGACGGCAAGAGGGGAAGAGGTAGATCGTATTGTTGGGTTAGAAATTGGCGCTGATGATTATATTCCGAAGCCATTTAATCCCCGTGAGCTATTAGCGCGTATCCGGGCGGTATTACGTCGTCAGGCGAATAAGTTATTGGGCCTACCGGCTGAGGATGATGCGATTATTAATTTTGGTAAGTTTAGCCTCAATTTGAGTACGCGGGAAATGTTTCAGGGAGATGAACATATTCAATTAACCAGTGGAGAATTTGCTGTATTGAAAGTACTGGTTTCTTATCCTGGCGTGCCACTGTCCCGTAATAAGTTGATGAATTTAGCGCGTGGTCGGGAATATAGCACGATGAAGCGATCGATTGATGTTTTGGTTTCACGTCTGCGCCGTGTGATTGAAGAAGATCCTACACATCCTCGCTATATCCAGACTATCTGGGGTCTGGGCTATGTCTTTGTGCCAGACGGAATTCGTGTATGAAATTATTGCGATTCTCCCCTCGCAGCACGTTTACCCATACTTTATTCCTGATTATGGCTATGCTGTTTATCAGTTTGGTAACCAGCTACTTGGTTGTTGTGAATTTCGTTATCATGCCAAGTTTGCAGCAGTTCAATAAGGTATTAGCGTATGAAGTTCGTACCCTAATGGCTGAAAAGTTGAAGCTAGAGGATGGCTCTTTTTTGGTGATATCGCCAGTAGTTCGCCGGGAGATTTATCAGGAGTTGGGTATTACGCTCTACTCTGAATCTGACGCGGAGATACAAGGTTTACGTTGGGCCAGACGTTATGATTTCCTGAGTGAGAAGATGGGCGAGTACCTTGGTGGCAAGGCTGATCTTCGTCTGGAGATAAACACGGATAGTCCTATACTTTGGCTTAATTCTTATCTGGCCCCCGATATTTGGGTCAGGGTTCCTCTGACTGAGATCGAACAAAATCAATTCTCTCCTATTTTCCGCTATACACTGGCAATTCTATTACTGGTGTTTGGTTGTATCTGGCTTTATATCCGTTTTCAGAACCGGCCTTTACTGGAAATGGAGTATGCCGCCAGGCAAACAGGTAAAGGTATTATGATGCCGGCGGTGCGGGAAGCGGGTTCTCTGGAAGTTCGTGCAGCCATTCGCGCATTTAACCAAATGTCCTCCGGGATAAAGTTATTGGAAAGTGACCGTACGATATTAATTGCCGGAGTAAGCCATGATTTGCGTACGCCACTGACACGTATCCGACTAGCAACAGAAATGATGAGCAGGGAAGATGCTTATCTGTCTGAGTCTATTAATAAAGATATTGAAGAGTGTAACGCCATTATTGAGCAATTTATTGACTATCTCCGTACTGGGCAGGAAATGCCAATGGAGTTTTGTGAACTGAATTCTATTCTTAAAGAGGTTATTTCCGCCGAGAATGGCTATGAGCAGGATATTGAAAACCATCTGTCTCTTAACCCAATAACCGTTAACGCCAATCCGATTTCTATTAAACGGGCATTGGCTAATCTGTTGGTTAATGCTAATCGTTATGGCAACGGCTGGATTAAAGTGAGTAGTGGTCAGACAAATAAATTTGCCTGGTTTCAGGTAGAAGATAATGGAGCCGGCATCAAACAGGAAGATTTGCCACGGTTATTTCAGCCATTTGTTCGTGGCGAAAGAGCGCGCAGCAGCAGTGGAACAGGGTTAGGTCTGGCGATTGTTCAGCGAATTATTGATGCTCATGATGGGAAAATTGAAATGGGCGCCAGCCCCAGAGGGGGATTATCTATCCGTGTCTGTATTCCTGTTGTGGAAGATAATTTTTAACGGCTTGATAATCATCTCCGACTATTTGATTTTAAGGGTGCGTGGAGATGACAGTTTTATGTCAGTCACAGGTTAAGCGTTCATTGCGCTGTCATAAAAATGTCATAATTAAGACATTTTTCTGTAATTAAATTGATCTATCTTCCCTTTTGCACCTTTGTTGATTCTTAATATCCCATTATAGGAGGGATTATGAAACTGATGCGTACCACCGTAACCGGCATAATAGCAACGACGTTTTCTTTGATAACCCTGTCTGTATTTGCTGCCACCAGCTTAACGGGGGCAGGTGCGACATTTCCCGCACCGGTGTATGCCAAGTGGGCGGATTCTTATCAAAAAGAGACAGGTAATAAAGTCAATTATCAAGGCATTGGTTCCTCCGGCGGCGTAAAACAAATTCTGGCAAATACCGTTGATTTCGGGGCTTCAGATGCCCCTTTATCTGATGAAAAGTTAGCTGCTGATGGCTTGTTTCAGTTCCCGACAGTCATCGGTGGGGTGGTACTGGCGGTTAATATCCCAGGGATTAAATCTGGTGAATTGACATTGGATGGTAAAACTTTAGGCGATATTTATTTAGGTAAAGTGAAAAAGTGGAATGATCCAGCAATTACTCAATTGAATCCGGGAGTCAAATTGCCGGAGCAAGATATTGCCGTGATACGTCGTGCTGACGGTTCCGGTACCTCCTTTGTGTTTACTAGCTACCTCTCTAAAGTGAATAAAGAGTGGCAAGAAAAAGTTGGCGTGGGTTCCACCGTAAGATGGCCTATTGGTTTGGGTGGTAAAGGTAATGATGGGATTGCCGCATTTGTTCAACGTCTGACGGGTTCCATTGGTTATGTTGAATATGCTTACGCTAAACAGAATCATCTGGCTTATACCAAATTGGTATCTGCTAATGGCAACATTGTTAGTCCGACAGAAGAGAATTTCAGTGCCGCAGCGAAGAAAGCAGAATGGCATAAAACGTTTGCTCAGGATTTGACAAACCAACAAGGTAAAAATGCGTGGCCGATGACTTCCACTACATTTGTTCTGGTTCATAAGCAGCAGAAAAATGCAGTGAAAGGGGCGGAAATATTGAAATTTTTTGACTGGGCTTATGAGAAAGGCAGTAAACAGGCAAACGAGCTGGATTATGCAACCCTGCCCGAAGAGGTGATTGAGCAAGTTCGTGCGACTTGGAAAACCCAGATAAAGGATAGCAATGGTAAGGCCCTGTATTAAGTCGTGTTGATAGTGATTGTTTTGAATATCGATTGTTTTAAATAGTGATTGTTTTAAATATCGATTGCTTTAAATATCGATTAAATTTGTCGTTTTAATTTCTCCCCCCGTTTAAGGGGGGAGTTAACCCCGAATGAGAATAAGCTCTATGGCCGAACAAAAAACGGCAATGAAAGCACCCAGTAAAAATGGCGATATTATTTTCAGCGCACTGGTTAGGCTAGCTGCGCTGATAACTTTATTTTTGTTAGGAGGCATCATTATCTCGCTGATTATTGCCTCCTGGCCTAGTATTCAGCAGTTCGGCATCTCTTTCCTCTGGCAGAAAACGTGGGATGCCCCGGCAGAGCAATTTGGGGCCTTGATACCGATTTACGGTACATTGGTTACTTCGCTAATTGCGCTGATTATCGCAGTGCCTGTTAGTTTTGGGATTGCTTTGTTTCTGACAGAACTGGCACCTAACTGGCTGAAACGTCCGCTCGGTATTGCCATTGAGTTACTGGCCGCTATCCCAAGTATTGTGTATGGCATGTGGGGGTTGTTTGTTTTTGCTCCGCTATTTGCCACCTATTTCCAGCAGCCCGCCGGCAATCTCCTCGCCAGTATGCCGATTGTGGGCGAATTGTTCTCTGGCCCTGCCTTTGGTATCGGTATTCTGGCGGCGGGTGTTATTCTCGCTATCATGATTATCCCTTATATCACTTCGGTGATGCGTGACGTCTTCGAACAAACACCGGTGATGATGAAAGAATCCGCTTATGGTATCGGTTGTACCACTTGGGAGGTTATCTGGCACATCGTGTTGCCTTACACCCGAAATGGGGTGATTGGTGGTGTCATGTTGGGCCTTGGTCGTGCGTTGGGGGAAACGATGGCGGTGACTTTTATCATCGGTAACACCTACCAGCTCGACAGTTTCTCACTGTTTATGCCCGGTAACAGCATCACTTCTGCGCTGGCGAATGAATTTGCGGAAGCAGAATCTGGCTTGCATACCGCAGCATTGATGGAGCTTGGTCTGATTCTATTTGTGATCACCTTCATTGTGCTGGCGTTATCAAAATTGATGATTATGCGCTTGGCGAAGAAAGAGGGGCGCTGATATGGCAACGATAGACAGACAAAAGCCTATTGATGCCAATGTACGTAGCCGTAAACAGGCATGGCGCCGTCAAAAAAATCTCATCGCTTTACTGTTATCAATGGCGACCATGTTGTTTGGTCTGTTTTGGTTGGTGTGGATTCTGTTTTCTACCGTCACCAAAGGTTTCGACGGCATGTCACTGGCGTTGTTCACCGAAATGACACCGCCACCGAATACGGAAGGCGGTGGTTTGGCAAATGCCATTGTGGGCAGTGGATTACTGATCCTGTGGGCGACAGTTATCGGTACGCCTCTGGGGATCATGGCGGGTATCTATTTGGCGGAATATGGCCGCCGGTCATGGCTGGCAGAGGTGATCCGCTTTATAAACGATATCTTGCTGTCAGCCCCTTCTATTGTTGTCGGTTTATTTGTTTACATGGTCGTTGTGACGAAAATGCAGCACTTTTCCGGTTGGGCGGGGGTGATCGCTTTGGCGTTGTTACAGGTGCCGATTGTTATCAGGACCACGGAAAACATGTTAAAACTGGTTCCTGATAGCCTGCGCGAAGCCGCATATGCTTTAGGCACACCGAAGTGGAAGATGATTTCAGCCATCACGCTGAAAGCATCGGTATCCGGGATTATCACCGGTGTGTTGCTGGCCATTGCCCGAATTGCTGGAGAAACAGCGCCATTGCTGTTCACCTCTCTTTCCAATCAGTTCTGGAGTACTGATCTGAGCCAGCCAATTGCTAACTTACCGGTCACCATCTTTAAATTTGCCATGAGCCCATTCTCCGAATGGCAGCAACTGGCGTGGGCCGGCGTATTATTGATAACCCTGTGTGTATTGCTGATTAACATTGTGGCGCGTGTGCTGTTTGCCAAGAAAAAGCACTGACCGATATTTTCAACAGAGAGAAGTAAATGAGCATAGTTAATGATATCGCTAGCAGCAAAATTCAGGTCCACAATCTGAACTTTTACTATGGCAAATTTCACGCGCTGAAAAACATAACGTTGAATATTGCAAAGAATAAAGTAACCGCTTTTATCGGTCCGTCGGGTTGCGGTAAGTCTACGTTACTACGAACTTTCAACAAAATGTATGAACTGTATGGTGAACAGCGGGCGGAAGGTGAAATTCTGTTGGATGGCAATAATATCCTGACTGATAAACAGGATGTGGCGTTGCTACGAGCCAACGTTGGCATGGTATTCCAGAAACCAACGCCATTTCCGATGTCTATTTACGACAATATTGCGTTTGGAGTCCGTCTGTTTGAAAAACTCTCCAGAGCAGAAATGGATGAACGTGTTCAGTGGGCTTTGACGAAAGCGGCATTATGGAATGAAACCCGGGATAAGCTGTATCAGAGTGGATACAGTCTATCTGGCGGGCAGCAGCAACGTTTGTGTATTGCGCGTGGCATTGCGATCCGGCCAGAAGTTTTGCTATTGGATGAACCTTGTTCAGCCCTCGACCCGATTTCTACCGGTCGAATTGAAGAGTTGATCAGCGAATTGAAATCTGAATATACCGTGGTGATTGTGACTCATAATATGCAGCAGGCGGCGCGTTGTTCAGACCACACTGCGTTTATGTACCTTGGTGAATTAATTGAATTCAGTGATACAGACACATTGTTTACCACACCAAAAATGAAACAAACTGAAGACTATATTACCGGTCGTTATGGTTGATTATGGGGCGTAACATGGACAATCTGAATCTCAACAAACATATTTCTGGTCAGTTTAACGCTGAACTGGCACATGTCCGTACTGAACTGATGGCAATGGGGGGGCTGGTGGAGGAACAACTCTCCAAAGCCATTACCGCGATGCATAATCAGGATGCCGCATTGGCGCGTGAAGTGATTGAGGATGACCATAAGGTCAATATGATGGAAGTGGCTATTGATGAAGCGTGTGTTCGCATCATTGCTAAGCGCCAGCCAACGGCCAGTGATCTGCGGCTGATTATGTCAATTTCGAAAACAATCGCTGAACTGGAAAGAATTGGTGATGTGGCAAATAAAATTTGCCAGACGGCACTTGAGAAATTCTCACATCAGCATCAACCCTTGTTGGTTAGCCTGGAATCCCTTGGCCGCCATACCATCCAGATGCTGCATGATGTGTTAGATGCCTTTGCCCGCATGGATCTGGAAGAAGCGATTCGAATCTATCATGAAGATAAAAAGGTGGATAAAGAGTATGAAGGCATTATCCGCCAGTTGATGACTTATATGATGGAAGATCCTCGAACCATCCCCAGTGTACTGACCGTCCTGCTTTGTGCCCGTTCTATCGAACGCATTGGCGATCGTTGTCAAAACATCTGTGAATTCATTTTCTACTATGTTAAAGGGCAGGATTTCCGGCATGTAGGTGGTGATGAATTGGAAAAACTGTTGACGAAAGATAACGAATAGCTCCCTGACCACTTGGTCAATAACCTGAATGCTGGTATTTTTACCGGCATTTTTTTTATCTTATAATTGCTGATAGTTATAAATATAGTTATTTATATTATTTCATGCACTATAGTGAAATTGATAGCTTGTGATTAATAAAGAATTAATTGTTGTCAGGAGAGTTTAATGAAATCTCGCGTTCTTATTACGGCGTTATTGGCCGGGTTAACACTGGTTACTGGTGCTGCGAAAGCGGATAAGCTGGATGATATTAAAAAAACCGGTGCCGTGCGGATCGCTGTTTTCGACAGTAATCCTCCGTTTGGTTTTATTGACCCGCAAACCAAAAAACTGGCAGGTTATGATGTAGATATCGCAAACGCGATTGCCAATGACTTGGGTGTTAAATTGGAACTGCGTCCGACTAACCCGGCAAACCGTTTACCTCTGTTGGCATCAAAGAAAGTTGACTTGATTGCCGCCAACTTTACCGTCACTCATGAGCGTGCTAAACAAGTTGATTTTTCAATCCCTTACTTTGCCACTGGGCAAAAATTTATTGCCCGTAAAGGTATTTTAAAATCGCCCGAAGACATTAGAAATTTACGTATCGGAGCGGATAAAGGAACAGTGCAGGAAATTACACTGCGCGAGCATTATCCGACAGCCAAAGTGATCTCTTATGACGACACGCCTCTGGCCTTTGCTGCGCTACGTAACGGCAATGTGCAAGCCATCACGCAGGATGATGCTAAGTTAGTTGGTCTGTTGGCTAATGTACCGGAAGCTCAAAAAGCCGAGTTTGAGATCTCTCCTTTTAGCATCACCCGTGAATATCAGGCAGTGGCTGCGGCGAAAGGGCAAGAGCGCTTGGTTGAGGCGGTGAACCAAACTTTGCTGAAACTGGAAAAAGAGGGTGAAGCAGCGGAAATTTATAACCGTTGGTTTGGCCCGGAAACCAAATCGGCTCAACCGCGAGGTGACTTTAAGTTTGCGCCTTTGGAGCAGCAAACTCAGTCCTAATGAGTAGTAACTCCTTGATTATTTTAGCCTCGCCTTTTGTTGCGGGGCTTTATCATTGGTAATACCTGGTAATAGTAAGATATGTTTGAATTATTTGTTACAGAACAGTTGCTTGCTCCCCAATATCTGGGGTGGCTTTGGCAAGGTTTCCTGATTACGCTGTGGATATCCGCTTGTACTGTCGTGGCTTCCACCTTGCTAGGATTTGTATTGGCGGCTGCCCGTGACAGCCAACTGGAAATTCTCCGTTGGTTAGTAACCGCTTACACTACACTATTTCGCAATACGCCTTTGTTGGTGCAACTGTTCTTCTGGTATTTCGCCTCAGGGCAAATCCTACCGCAAGCCGTGATGCTTTGGCTGAATACACCTCATGAAATCAATCTATTAGGTCTATCATTGGCCTGGCCTTCATTCGAATTCCTGGCTGGATTTATTGGTTTGACGCTCTATTCAGCGCCATTCGTGGCGGAAGAGCTACGTGCCGGTATTCAGGGTGTAGGACGTGGGCAAAAATATGCGGCTCATGCACTGGGGCTCACGGGTTGGCAGGCAATGCGTTATGTGGTATTGCCACAAGCATTGAAGATCGCAACGCCGCCATTACTCGGACAATATATGAATATTGTGAAAAACTCGTCACTGACAATGGCAATTGGCGTGGCTGAGTTGTCATATGCTTCGCGTCAAGTAGAAACCGAAACATTGAAAACGTTTGAAGCATTTGGTGTTGCAACGGTGCTGTATATTGCCATCATTGCGATCATGGAAGGTTGGGGACAATGGCGTCAGCAACAAGCTATAGCGAGAGGACATTAAAATGGATTTTTCAGTCATTGCAGAAAACTGGCGTTACCTACTGTTAGGTACATTTCCTGATGGCCCTCTTGAAGGGGCGGCGTTGACATTGATTATTAGCCTGATAGCTGGGGCAATTTCTATTGTATTGGGTACGGTTGCCGGTATTGCTTTGGCAATGCTGAAAGGCTTCTGGGTTAACCTGTTAGCCGCAGTATTGGGCTTTTTCCGTGCAATTCCAGTCATTATGCTGATTTTCTGGACTTACTTTCTGTTGCCTGTGATGCTTGATATGGAAATTCCAGAAATTACCACGGTGGTTTGTGCTTTGGCATTGATCACATCGGCTTATTTGGCTCATGGGGTAAAAGCGGGGATTATTGCGATTGGTGCCGGTCAGTGGCAAGCAGGGCTATCATTAGGTTTTAACCGTTGGCAGGTACTTTGGTACATTGTGTTGCCACAAGCGTTGCGTATGATGGTGCCTTCCTTTATTAATCAGTGGATTGCGCTGATAAAAGATACCTCTCTGGCTTATATCGTTGGCGTGGCGGAATTATCATTTCTGGCGACTCAGGTTAATAACCGCAGCATGGTTTACCCGACAGAAGTCTTTTTATTTGTCGCGTTAATTTATTTCGTGATGTGTTTGGCACTGGAATTAACTGCAAACTATCTTGTGAGTCGCTTCACCTTACAACGTAGGAAAATATCTTTTTTTCATTTTTGGCGGAAAGAAAAATTAGTTTTGGCTCCCCAATATTAGTTTTTCTTTTGAGTTAATTATTTATATCTAAAGCATAATCTCCCTATTTTAACGATAGGGAGATGGTTAATGTTAATTTAAATCAGTAATTTTATGAGAATAAGGAAAGAATATTAAAATAACAGAATAAATAATCTTTTTAGATAATATGATGGTAATTAGCCTTTAAAATAAGTGAAATATTACAATAACTCTGGTATTTCTTCTGACTTGATATACTTATATTCTCTGTCTTCTGTCTGTTATACGATAGGTCGAAAATTTCGCAATTTTTTGGAACAGATAACTCATGAATATATCGATTTCCGGCCCTGAAAACACTCAGGGCTTGCTTGAACGTGTGTTTAATCAACCGACTGGCTGATAGATGGGCTATAAATTCCCTGTGTTAGCGTACTGTTAACACAGGGAGAGTAGTCATTTTATTAACGAGAAATTACGTAAATCTATTTACAAGCTCTTGGCAAGGATAAGTATTCATTAATTACCATTTATCCATACTTGTTGGAGCCAATCAGTGATATCTGACCACATCTCATTACTATAACCATCATGGGACCAGTATCTAACTTGACCACTAGGAAGAAGACAGTAGTAGTTTCCGTTATCTTCACAAATAGGTAACCAGTCTTTAGGTACTCCTAACTTTCTTGCATCTTCAAGAGATTGTGATAACTCACCATAATTTTGTTTATCTTTAGTTACAGATAATAATTCTATGGAACCATAGAAAACATTCCCTATTTCCTTTAAAACTTTTTTATAGTCATTAGGAAAGGTAAAACCAATACCACGTTCATATTGTGCTAGCAATTCATCATCTGGTAGATCTGTGTTGCTTTTTTCTCCACCAGATAGAAGTTTTAACTCATTGATAATTTTATCTAAATCGTCATTCATTTTTATACCTATTTATAGCTTTTGGCTCTATCTTTCCAATAGTTAGAACGCCATTTGTTAAATTCTGCTCTATTTATGCCTGAAGGAATACTATTATCATTAATATGTATAACTCCATGATTTTCTTTATGGAAAGATTGTGTAATTTCTGCAATTGCACCATCTTGTTTCTGTAACATGTGGTGAAGATTCACTGGTTTACCATCTGCACCGATTGGTGCACGACCAGATGACATTAGCTCTATGTTCGTTTTTCCTGATTTTGGGTCAATATATTTCGGATCGAATATATCATTTCTCTGATAAACCTTATTCCCTTGAAATTCAATTGGCTCAGCTGACCAATATGTTCTTTCCTGACCAAAATATCTTGCTGTGTTAACTTCATCACTGGCTTTATTAATCAGTCTGGAAACTTCGCCAACATCGCCTTTTTGTAAGGCTTGTTCTGCGACTTTGATAGTTTTTCCGGCGGCATCACCTGCGCCGGGAATAATGGCTATCGCGGCGGCTAGATAATCTAATGCGCTTTTAGCCTCTACAAAACCTTTGATATCACCGATCACTGGGATGAAGTCAGTACCAAAGCTGATAGTTTCCCCCGCTTGTTTACACGCATCCGGCGACTGCTGACAAAAGGCGTTCTTTTTCTCCTCGTAAGCTTGTATTGTACCCAGTCTTTCTTTCTCTGCTGCGGATAGAAGATGTGCCAGCGCGTTATATACAATAACAATTTCCCCGGCATTAGCCCCGCTGTTAGCCCCTTTGGCGCTGTTGGTCGCAATGGCCCCTGCGACGCTGCCGATGATTTTGCCACCCGCCTGAATTTTCATTGGATCATTGAATGTTTTATCCAATGTTATCGCGGCCAGTTCTGCGGCTAATGCTCCAGCCGCCGCCCCTTTGGCATCACCGCCGCCAATTTCCGCAGCAAGGGCAGAAACCGCCGCATGGCTGATAGCTTTTCCGGGTAAATCTAACACCTGACCGTTAGCCCCAATCAACCCGGCACCTTCGGCGTTAATCTGGCTGCCAATATTGGCAAGTAATGCGGTGGTAAAATTGTCCTTAAAACTACCGCCATTGATGGCTGTACCAAGGCTGGAACTGATAATGGATTGACCGGCGATCCGTTGAGCCACTTTGCTCCAGTCGCCATTGCTCAGTTTAGGTAATGTCGCTTTTGCCGGGTCAATTTGAGCGCCATTGGCGGCTTTATCCCATCCCATGACGTTATCAAAACCCGCCAGTGCACCACCCATCGCCATTGATGTGATAGTTGATTTAACGGTATCGCTGCTTCCCATATCCTTAAGGGTTTTCGATAGGTTTCCTTTATTATTAATAAGCTTAACTGCTGCCGTAGAAGCCAGAGATGAGATACCCGCAGAAACTGCGCCGTATGTGGCGGTATTCACTGTTGCTGCTGTTGCAGCACTGGCTCCGGCTGCGGTAGCAGCACCACTGGCTGCACCCGCGGCACCATTGGCAGCCGCTACAGTTACCCCGGCCCCAGCCGTGACTACAGCAACGGTGATAGCGATAACAGCAGAAACGACAGGATTTAAATGCTGGCTCTTATGATCCCAATTCTCATAAGCATCCTGAACTTCATTCCAGTTTACATCTTGACGTTGGCTTAACTGTTTTAACCAGGCTGTTTCAGAAGTGTTACCAAGAGCAGCCAATACCGCCTGTAAGGATTGTCCTTTCTGTGTTTTGATATCAGCACTGATTCCATTTGCGGCCTCAATTGTTAATTTTCCACCAATGTGAACTGAAGGCAGCACCCATGTTTCTGCACGATGACCACTATCTCTGTTCTTAATGAAAAATCCTTTAGACTGGCTAATGGTTTGTTCAAAAGAACTATCTTTAACTGCTTTAAAGTTTATTTTTCCATGTGTACTGGTCAGTCTGGCATTTTTATTTGTTTCAATTTTGCTGGCTTCATAAGTACTGTCATCTCGGCTGAGTAAATTAATATCTCCATCAGCAATAAATTCAGTCACTTTATTGGTGACTGAATGGTGCGTGGTAGTTGAAGTCTTCTTTTTACCATACCACTTACGTTTAGTACTGGAGGTGGTATATTCAGTCACATCTTCTTGTGCTTGTGCATAAAGATAACCCCCTTTAGCCGCAATATCTATTACACCTTTAGCTAAAAGTTTAGTTGCTTGAAATAAAAGACCTTCTCCGGTAAGAATGGTTAAATTCTTACCGCTATCTAGTCTGACTTCTTTATGGGTAATAGATGATCTGGAATGCGTGTTTTCAGTATCTACTGCGGATTTAAGGTATGTATACCCACCAGAAGTGAGTGCCATATCACCTTTAGAAATTAAACTTGAACCTTCTAACTTTATATTATCATTAGCTATTAAAGTTAATTCATTCCCTGCATTAACAGAAGTAATGTGGCTTACTCTTCCTTCTCTCATCAGAAGACCGTTTACATTACCATAAGCAACAGATAAATTTAGATCTTCACCAGAATTCATCAATATATTTTCTGTTGCATTCAATGCAGAGTTGGTGACATTCAAATCTTTCCCCGCCGATATAGAGATACTATTAGCGGTAATAGGAACTCCCCATAATCTAGAATCTTGAGCAGAGTTTAATATAACGTCTTTTCCTGCGATGAGTTTTACATCACCAATATCTAGGTTTATACCACCATTAATGGATATGGACTCGGATGAGTCTATACTGGTTTTACTTGTGTTTATTTTAATATCTCTGACCGCAGTTAAAGTTGTGTTCTTGTTTTTTGTGAAATAATTGACAAAATTTAAATCTAAGTTTGTTCCTGAATGAAATGTTAAATCTCCTGAGGCGTTTATTATATTACTTCGATCATCAATCTCCGGTCCAAAACTAATTTTTGTAGATTTATAAGCGGATATTCCTGAGTTTTTGCTTATTAATGAAATATTATGTCCTTTTAATACCGTTGATAAAATATTAATGGCATCTGGAAATAATAGTTTATCAAAAAATTCATACGGTGCTTTATAATAGGTTGAAAGTATAGATAAATCACCTGATTTAGATATGATTTTAGAATCGGTAAGTTCGATAACCTTAGCATCTGATGAGATAATGTTGATATCTTTTCCAGCATTTAATCGTGCTGATGTTAATGTCAATCCATTTGCATTTAATATAAGATTATTTTTAACTTTGATATCATCAGTTTCTGAATTTAATAAATTTAATGTTTTTTCTTTCCAATCAGGCGTAATCGGTGTATTCAGTTCATTTTCATTAATAAGCTCCTTGTTTGACGTAATTTTAACCTCGCCAAGAAAATCAATAACTAAATTCTTTCCAGAAGATAGCATTGTCTTATCTGTGAATGGGTCAACTTTTTTTTCATTAGAAGGATTATTTCGAATGAGATCCCAATCTTGCTGTTTTATATCTGCGTTATTTCTATCTAATACATGTATTTCTCTGTCGTTTTCCTGATTATTTCTGTATTTATAGTATGGATTATTAAATACAGGATGCGAACTATTTACTATAAAATGTGGATAAGTATTCCCATTATATAGATTTTCAGTATTTATAAATTTAGTGCTTGTAAAATGACTTCCGGTCAGAAATACATCATTATTCCCATGTATTTCACTGTTTATATTTAATAAATTATCACTATTTATATATAAATTTCCCCCGGATGAAATTAAACTGCTATCATAATTTTCTATAAAGAACCAATTTCTCTTGTCACTGAGATCATCAACATTAATAAAGTTAAAAAAGGCGTGTTTTTCAGGTTTAATATTGTAAAGGAGATAAAGATCTCTTATATTGAGCATTTTATGAGATCTGGCAACTAAGTCTCCTTTATTCGTCTTTATGGTAGCAGATCTATTTTCAATAAGATGACTTTTATCTCCTTGTGCATTTTTCTGTATCCACATATTATTGTTGGCTTGCAGCAAGGCTTTATTACCGCTATTACGCACGGTATCGCCAAATATTCGCATATCCCGGCCCGCAGTCACGCTGCCTTTATTATCCAGCGTGGTATTTTCCAGAATAATATCCCGTCCCGCCTGCACGTTAATATTGGGCGCAATATGGGTTTCTTTGCCAATAACATTCAGGTCTGTTTTAGCCTTAATATTGCCCAGTTCAATTTTTCCATTGGCGTTTAACGTAATATCACGCTGGTCACTGATTAAATTTTTCAGATTAACACCAACGCCCTCTTCAGTGGCAACCAGTCGGATTTTATTGGCATACATGCCGCCTAACGCTTTGGTGTCAACCGCTAATTGAGGTTTAGTACCTTCGCCAGCGACAGGTTTA
>NZ_JAXBVE010000042.1:0-38771 GCF_035181445.1 Photorhabdus africana | reverse complement strand
CATCAGATAGCGAGGGGCTTCATAGAGATTTTTGGCGTCACTGACTACCCAACTAGAAAGCTGGTTTTTTTTCTGATTCAGAATGCCTTCTTCCACTTTGGCAATATTTTCCGGTGAATATTTTTTTAACCCCTTTAATTCATGAGTATGAAAACGCAGATGAGTACCAAACTCTTCGCGAAAGCGGCGATAGCAGGCCAGAATGCGCTGTTTTTTCTCCTGAGTGTAGCCTTGTTTAAAAAACAGGGTGATAGAAATCCCCAGACGGGAAACGGTCAGCCCATCGCCATTGAGGAAAGTAAACGCGGCCAGTTGTGATCTCAACTGGGCAAAGTTATCTACAGTTTCCATCATTTTCTCCATGAACTATGAGGCAGTGGATAATCTGTTATTCCCACATATTTTCCGCTTCCCGTACCAGATGCCAGATAGTTGTACCCGTCTCTGTACCTGGAACATCAAAAGACATCGCACCCTGAGCAAAGAAGTACTGCTGGCCAGGCAGGCTATCGGTTCGCCAGATCCCGCTGACCAGTGCCGGATGATCACCCCTCAAAGGGGTCACTTGCAGCGGTCCCCGGTCATAACGGGCATACCAGGCCAGGGTGGAAATATCATCAAAATGACCGGCACCATAAAAGTGCAGGGAATGGCCTTCACGGGGAATGACCCGTATCGGACGTATCAGTTGGTTAATAGCAAAATAACTCTCCGGGACACTGCCCGGCAGTGGCGTTAAGTTCGGGTATTGACCGGCCCGGATTATCAGACCATTGGAATAAGAACTAATCACCACATCCCGGTAGGGGCGCAGCACCTGACGTATCCAGAATTCCCCGCCCAGTCGATTTACAAATCGTTTGGACAGCAGAGTGATCCAGTTAATGCCCCGGATGGAATGTCCATACTGTAATTTGGCTGTATGAACAGCAGAATTAACCTGCAATGAAGGGTAACGTTGCGCTAGCTGGTACTCTAAGGGAAAGTAGTCATGGTAATCTCTGGGCAGCACCAGACAGTAGCCACAGTCCCCACTGTCCGGTTCGAGTTGTTCACACAGAAACTCTAACCAGGCCATAAACCGGGTCATGCCCTCTTGTTCTTTTAGATAATCCCAGGGCAGCACCAGACTCAGGTAGGAACTACCATCGTCACCATCAATTTCTCGGGAATCCAAGTAATGCATCAGATAGCGGGGAGCTTCATAGATATTTTTGGCGTCACTAATATCCCAGGTAGAAAGCTGATTTTTTTTCCGATTAAGAATACCGTCTTCAACTTTGGCAATATTTTCTGGGGAATATTTTTTTAGTCCTTTCAGTGAATGACGATGAAAACGCAGATGAGTACCAAACTCTTCGCGAAAGCGGCGATAGCAGGCCAGAATGCGCTGTTTTTTCTCCGGCGTGTAGCCTTGTTTAAAAAACAGGGTGATAGAAATCCCAAGACGAGAAACAGTCAGCCCATCGCCATTGAGGAAAGTAAACGCGGCCAGTTGTGATCTCAACTGGGTAAAGTAATCTGAAGTTTCCATATTTTCTCCGTTAATTATGATGCGGTGGCGAATGTCACACTCGCCAATATTGCCAAAACAGCGGCTAGCGCGGCGGCGCTAACTGCGGCAGCGGCAGCTAAAATTTCCACCAGTGCAATCAATGCGGCAGCGACGGCAAGGGTGACCAGGATAACAACGGCAACACCGGCAATAATCACCACCATTTCCAGCATGCCTTCACCCACCTCTTTTAATATCTGCATCCAGCTAATGTTTTTTAACTCTTCCAGGGTGATGTCTGAACCCTGTCGCACAATCTGCCACCGGGCTTTTATCTCACTCTCCGTCCAGGTCACGATTTTTCCCGTTTGTTCACTGACCCAGGAAAACGCGTAGCTGACCTGATGGCTTATCGGGTCAATAATCTCTTCACACACCCATTTGCCGGTTTGATTGAGCCAGGTACCAAACTGGGCAAGAAGCTCCCGGGTACTGTCGCGGACATAATTCAACCCATTTTCGGCCAGACCCGCCACCTCCTGCCCGAGGACAACCCAGTCTTCATAGCTGGGTAAAAACGACCAGCGGGAAGTGCTGAGAAGCGGTGGATTTTTTGTCAGCGGTTGCGGAATAGTCCCCGGCACACCCTCTGCGGGAGGAGCGGGTAAAGCGTTATCATCAGGCGGTGAACCGGACGGCAGCGGGGCCAGTGGGATCGGATTTTTATAGTGTTGGGAACCGGGCTGATAAAGTTTTCGCCACGCTTCATCATACTGTTTTTGCTCCTCAGTGCGATTATCTATGACACGCATTACACCAAAACGTTTTTCTGTCGCAATTAGCATATAATCCAGTTCCTGATCTCTACTCAGATCATCCCCCGGAAATTTCACCTCAATCAACATCTTTAGATTATCAGGGTGCATAGAACCATCGAAGTAGGTAGCATTTCTGCCCGGCCAGCGGAGAGCTTCATCTTTAACCAGAATAATATCGGGCCGACGAATACTAACAACACCAAATTTCTCTGCGTCTTCGGCAGAAGGGCGGGCAAACGGATTACTGGATTGCGGCAAATTACCACCATAACGTTGCTTAGAGTCTTGACTGGTTGCCAGCATGGGTAAAGGGACATCCTGCTCTCCTCGGATAGCAAACACCACTTCTGCTTTATAGGGCCACAGGAAGTCATGCTTAAGCTCCTCAACCTTAATCAACCCACTCATAATGACTTGATTGAGAAAGCGAATAGCGCCCAGTTTGGTCATAATCATTGCCGGCAAACGCAGAGCGTATTCGGCTTTTCTCGCCAGATAACAGGGATCTTCATCGGCGGGAAAGACCCCGATTTCCATCGTACAGGTGATTGATGTGACAGCCGGGCACATCTTGCCGTTGTTGGATATTGCCATACTTATTTCTCCGTAAATTCCATAACATGCTCTACCGGTGTGTTATCACTGGCCTGATATAAGGTTTGCTTCGGTTTAGGTGGGTTTTCTGGTGAACGCAGTTGCAGATTTTCTTCTGCCGCACTCTGTACCGTCACCGTTCTGCCTAGCGAATCAGTTTTACCCGGGATAATCTGACCCTCGCCGGTGGTGATGGTGTAGGGGACATTCACCAGCGGCTTATCGCTTTGTTCACTGAGCAGGGTATAGCGAGCGGAGTAGTCAAACAGCGCACCGGCGGATTTCTTGCCGGTGATATGGTCGGTCATGGTGATGCTGACCCCTTCGATACGGATATTGCCCATCGGGTCAATGACTATCTGCCCGCCTGCGTTCCCAATGATGATTTGCCCGCTTTCAGAGTGCACCGTGATATGTTTACCCACGGTAATTTGCTGGTTATCGGCGATGTTTAATTGATGGCTTTTACCAATGGAAAGGGCTTGCTGACCTTTAATGGTCACCGTTTGATTTTGACCGACTTCAAGCGTCTGGCCGCCCTGCACGGTTTCATCATCATCATTTTTAATGATCGCCGTGCGGTTATGCGCCACTTCTGTTTGCTGGTCATGGCCTATCTGCGTGGTTTTATCCCGGAGAATCTGGGTATTCATATCCCGCTGAGCATGAATAAACACTTCCTCGCTTCCTTTGTTATCCTCAAAGCGCAGTTCATTAAATCCCTCTCCTCCGTGAGTCCGGGTTTTAAAGGTGGTACGGGTTTTCTCCGCCGGTAAATCAAGAGGCGGACGGTTGAGGCCATTATAGGTACACCCCGTCACAATCGGGCGGTCGATATCGCCGTTGAGATAGCTGACGATCACCTCCTGCCCGACGCGCGGTATCGCCATAAAACCGAAACCGTTGCCGTTCCAGCCCTGTGCCACCCGTACCCAACAAGACGCGTGGTCGTCCGCCTTATCGTAACGGTTCCAGTGGAAATGGATCCGTATCGCGCCGTGTTCGTTCACATAAATCTCTTCGCTTCCCACCCCGACCACCGTGGCGACTTCATCACCGTCCGCCAGCGGTTTGTAGCGGTAAGGCGGCCGCCAGTCCTGGTTTCCGGGAATAAAGGCGACCTCGTTGGTCAGTGTTGTGCCTTCACCCCCGTCGTCTGACGCGACAGGTTGCCATCCATGATGCGTGACAGAGATTAACTGCCAGCGGGCGTTCATGGCTTCTATGGGATGGGATTGCAGGGTAAAAATCTTGCCCGGCCGCAGCCGGATGCAGTTGGTTTTAGCGGTACCGACTTTACTGTAGTTTCGTAACTGTTCCAGCCGCAGTTGGGTAAAAGGTTTTCCTTCCTCGTCCCACTGGAAACGCCCGTAACTTTCAAACACCGAATGGTGCCCGCTATCGTCGGATTGCTTCTGATGCTCAAGCGAATATTTGGGGTTAAGAAAGTTATGATCTTTCTGGACCGTGCCATTCGAGCACAGGTATTCGCCATAACTCCACTGGTACGCCGTGGTATCGGTCTCGTCCGTTTCAGGATGCGTATTGTAAGTCAGAGCAATATCCGCCTGCATGCCCAGATGGCAATCACAGAACAACGTCTGTTCTTCCTCAAACCAGAAAATAATGCCCTCTTCCGCCGCCAGCCGGCACCAAAAATCATAGGCGGATTCGCGTTTTTGCGTGGTGTATTCCCGTTCGGCATGGCGTTTATAGAGCGTATCGCGGGCAAAGAAAATATAATGCTCTTTAAGCAGGATCGTTAAGATTTCCGGTACGGACTTCCGATGGAAAATACGGCTATCCTGATTGAGCGTCATCAGCCACATTTTGGGGCGGACAGTGAAAATATAAAAAGTGCGACGGCCATCGGTATTACCCTGTTCAGCGCCGGTTATCATGCCATTAATGGTCCGTTCGGTGATGCCATTACGGGTAATAACCAATGATGCACTGTCACCCAGTTGTTCATTCAGGGGAATATCGTCACGTGAACTGACCACCTTTAACGTCAGGCGATAAAGCTGCGACAGCTCTTCCTGTAAAGTAAATTGCGCTACCTGAAAGGTGGTTTGGGGCAGTGCGCCAATTCGGCAGGTGAAAACTAATCCATCCATATTTGAAACCCTACATAATTGAACCATTATCCTGAAACGGGGATAACGCAAGAGGCTATTAAACGAGCCATGACATGCAGCTCTTTTAAATAGCGCCGGTCTGTTCCGCGGTAAAAAAATGACAGCGTAAAATAGCCATCATTTAATACGTGGCGTTAGAGAGAACAATAGACCGCGTCCAGCTGAGTAGGATGGAGTGGAGACAAATAACAGAGAATTTCGCTCTCTAAATATTATGACCACAAGATCACGATATTTATCATATGGACATAAAAAAATGTGATAAATATCACATGAAATGGCTCATTAATCGCTATCAATATATACCCATCATCTTTTCAAGTTGCCTCTTTGTTGGCTGCACTCGCTCACCCCGGTCACATCGTTATCTATGCTCCCGGGGATTCACTCCCTTGCCGTCGCGATGCATCTTTATATGTAAAGTGAATTTAAAATCAACCCGGCTGACACCTCATCGACATTCCTCTCCTGCCTTATATCGGCTGGCGTGCCTTTTCGAGGTAAAGATGGTTTGTAGTGTGAACCCTCTTTCAACCACGTCTATCTGACCAATGACTACTCTACTGCGAAAAATAGCAAATAAAATAACCCAATGGGATAGGCAGTAAGTTGCTGAATGAGATAGGATCTTGACCTGCTAAACACTAAATTAACCTTATCAATCTATTACCAATAAGAAGGCATTATGTGGTTTTCCAGATTTAAACTGGCTTTTATCGCACTTTTACTTCCCTGGTTGCTAACGGTAGCAACACAAATGGCGGGAAGAATCTATCTTCTCTTAACTTATGGCAGTTATCAGCTCTTCATTGACTCTACTCAAGACGTGGAACGAATGTTCTGGATCGGCGGACTGTTTGATATTCGTATTGCCAGTTTGCTATTTGTGCCTTGTCTGCTGATTGCTAGCTTATTTGCCATTAATAAAAACAGCTTCAACATATGGCAACACGCCTATCCGTGGTTGGCAACAACACTCAATACCGTAGTCGGGGCTTTGACGGTAAGTAATGTTTACTACTATGCCACTTATGAACGGTCGTTCGATATTTTCATCTTCGGCTTAGTGGAAGATGATACGCAAGCCGTGCTGAACACCCTATGGAACGACTATCCCGTGATTGAAAGTTTGCTCTGTTTAGCGCTGTTCGCAATGACTGTTTTCTGGCTCTGTCTGCTCTGGCAACGCTACCTTATTTCACGCACAGAGCGCAAAACCAGTCTGCCGGTTTCTGCGATGGCGACGCTGGTTATTTTGACTGTCTGCTTCGTTGGCATGCGTGGCTCCATAGGTACCTTTCCACTACGTCAGTCCAATACACAAGTTTCAGAAGTCAAAATGCTTAATATGCTGACACCTAATGGTCCAATGGCACTCAATTGGGCGTTTAATGATCATTACAAAAACAGCCACTTCCCGGAAGCAACAGATGAACGAGGTAGCTGGTTATTAAACCATTTTCTGGAGAAGCCAACCCCCGCAAATCTGTCACCGTTTATGGCTAAAACCGCCGATAATCCCACCGCTCAAAAAAATCCGCCTCACGTAATCTTTAACGTCATGGAGAGTATGGGTTATCACCTACAAAGCTTGGATCGCCCAGACCTTGATGTTTTTGGCGCTCTACGCCAGCACTGGCAAAATGACTGGCGTTTTGAACGTTTCGTTTCTGAAGGAGATGGCACCATTGACAGTTTAAGCCGTTTCTTGATCCGCAGCCCAAACAGTGCAGTCAGTCAATCCACCGCGCAGCATCTCGATTTCACCAGCAATATGTTCAAACCCTATCTGGCGAATGGTTACAAAATCATCTTCGTCACATCCGGTAACGGCGCATGGCGTAATTTGAATCAGTTCCTGCCAAACCTGGGAGTCAGTGAATTTATCGATCAAAATGGGCTGAAAAAACGCTATCCAGAAGCCAAATTCGATACCTGGGGTGTACCTGATGAGTTTATGTTCCGTTATATTGAAGAGCGCTTAACTCAGGCAGAAAAGAACGGGGAGCATGTTCTGATTATGTCATTATCCACTACTCATCACCCACCGTATAAATCGCCGGCAGGTTATCAGAAAACCGACATCAAGCTGAGTGATACCGAGAAACAACGTTTAAGTCATTTGGCTAGTGGTAATGAGTTACAAGAGGTTTTTCATACCCTGCGTTACGCCAACGATCAATTAGGACAATTTATTAGTTGGGTAAAATCTCAGTCATTGGCTTCCCATACCATTATTGCGGCAACCGGTGACCATAATATTCGAGGTATCAGTTATCCAGATGCTCATGAACTGGCAATCGGCCACGGTGTACCGTTTTATCTCTACGTGCCGCCCACTTATCGCCAAAACGCAATTTTTGATGCTACCAGAGTCGGCAGTCATAAAGACATTTGGCCAACCCTCTACCATTTGAGCTTGTCACATACAGCTTATTACCGTACCGGCTGTAATTTGCTGGCTGAACATCTAGACCCTATCTGGTGTCAAGGATATAACCCGGAAGTCACTATTACACCGCAAGGAGCTTATGTCATGATAGGTAAAGGTGAATTTCGACCGTGGGCAAATCAAACAGGATTATTACTCGGTGACCCCCAGCCAATGACAGCAGACCAAACTAAACAGTTCAAACGTTGGCAGGTATTTACCGATCTCCTGTCATGGCAATTAAATCGTCAAGTTCACCACCAGCAATAATTGATACTTCCGTGAATCCCTTTAATCTCAATCTATTAAAGGGATCCACAGTGAGAATATTGCGATTAGCCTTTTACTCCCCCGGCGGTCAAACCACTGACCAACCAGCGCTGAGCAACCAAGAAGACGATGGTAATCGGGAGTGCCGAGAGCACAGCCGCGGCGGCAAAATCTCCCCAAAGATAGTTCTGTGGGTTAAGGTACTGCTGCATGCCCACCGCCAAAGTGTAATTGTTCACATCTCGCAAAAGCAGTGAGGCAACAGGCACTTCCGTAATCACACCAATGAAGGAAAGAATGAATACCACTGCCAGAATCGGTACCGAAAGCGGTAGCAGCACCATACGAAAAGCTTGCCACGGTGTCGCGCCATCAAGCGCGGCAGCCTCTTCCAAGGAACCATCAATGGTTTCGAAATAACCTTTAATCGTCCAGACATGCAACGCAATGCCTCCCAGGTAGGCAAAAATCACACCACCGTGGGTATTAAGGCCGATAAACGGTACATATTCCCCTAGTCGATCAAACAAGGCATATAACGCCACCAAGGAAAGTACCGCCGGGAACATCTGAAAAATTAGCATGCCTTTCAGTAAGGTACTTTTACCGCGAAAACGCATACGGGCAAAGGCATAAGCACAGGTCGTTGATAACGTAACGATACCTACAGCGGTAATAAAGGCCACCTTAACGGAGTTCCAGAGCCATAGCATAACCGGGAAAGGTGGTGGTGTAACACGGCCATCCGGTGATACCACACTGTAGCCAAGTGCCAATTTCCAATGTTCCCAAGAGATACTTTCCGGGATCAAACTCCCCGTGGCAAAGTTCCCCGGCCGCAGGGAGATAGTAATAACCATCAGTAGAGGGAATAAGATCATGGCAATAAAGGTTAACATCAACAAATGTGTCGCTAACAAACGCCATTTCTGTGATTTGGGTTGAACCATCGCCATTACATTCCTTCCTTAGTCAAATTTAATACGGGTAGCTTTCAGGTTAATAACCGCCAGTGCACCAACCAACAAAAAGATCACTGTAGCAATCGCCGCAGCCAAGCCAAAATCCTGACCACTACTGCCGTCGAAAGCAATACGGTAGGTGTAACTCACCAGTAAATCGGTATAGCCTGCTGGCGTCGTGGTGCCAATGCGATCTGGTCCACCAAGGGTTAACAACTGAATCAGAACAAAGTTGTTAAAGTTAAAGGCAAAACTGGCAATCATCAGCGGCGTTAATGGCTTAAGCAGCAACGGAAAGGTAATCTTAAAAAAGTTCTGAAACGGTCCTGCACCATCCATTGCCGATGCTTCATACAGATCATCGGGTATTGCCTTCAATAATCCCATGCAGAGGATCATCATGTAGGGATACCCAAGCCAGGTATTCACCACAATCAGCATGGTTCGCGCCATCGTCGGATCGGTAAACCAAGCAGGTTTAAGACCGAATAGACCGTTAAGCAACAGATTGATCTCACCAAAACTTTGGTTAAATAACCCCTTGAAAATCAAAATAGAAATAAACGATGGCACTGCATAGGGTAAGATCAACAACACGCGATAAACTGCACGACCTTTCAGCGCTTCCCACTGCACAATGCAAGCCAAAACCATACCGACAGCAACGGTCAGCACCACAGTGAACAGAGAAAACACAACCGTCCAAACGAAAATAGCGAGAAATGGTTTCTGAATACCTTCATCCTGTATCACCCGCAGGAAATTTTTCCAGCCGATGGCAACAGTAAATCCTGGCGTCAAAGTCTCATTTCCCCATTTACCCTCTGCATTGACAGACTGATAGAAACCGGTATCCGTATTGGGGCGATAAAGCGTACCTGTTTGATTATCAGTGAGGATCTCACCATCTTCCCCAAGAGAGTATTGAGGATGTACTCCAGAGAATTGACGTAGCGAACTCATTTTCAGCCGGTTACCGTCCGGTAAAACAACAACCAACCGGTTCAATGCCTGTCGATTCTGGGTGATAATGCGCAATGTCGCCGCTTCACCGTTCTCAAGATTATCCTGCTCATACACATGCAACGTAGTCTCTTCCATTGCTGACAGCGAAAACGGTTCGGACACTAGTTGCTTCGTTTGGCTCGGTATACTCAGTGCCAAAACCCACAAATCCGATTTTGGATAGAGCTTAAAAGTCAATGCTTGCCCTGACTGATACTGACGGCTCATCAGGACAGATTGTGCACGTTCAAAAGTCAGTTGATTGATACTACTATAGTTGGTGAAGGCGATAGCAATAGTGCAAATGAGCGGAAACAGTACAAACAACCCCATTCCTGCTACACCCGGATAGGTATAGCGCCAAGCATAAGTATTGCGGTTGGAAAAAACATAAATCCCCGTTCCCAACAATACCAGTGTCACCATTGCAAACAGATACTCTCCCTGTGAGTACATCAATACCAGCAGATAACCGGTAAAGAGTACACACAAGCTCACTGCAAACCATTTCAGAGCAGAATGCTGCCACCATGATGTTTTTTCGAGCGTCGCTGACATAATGCTCTTCCTTTTTACTACGACGTAACAGCTTTGCGGATAGCTTAATCAATCTTCCTGCAAACAGGCATCCTTACTGGTTGCAGGAAAGAGAACGCCTTCAAAAAAGCGTTCTCACAGGTTACTTAGTTATACGGGCTTCGGCATCACTTAGTGCGGCATCAACGGTCTGACGGCCAGCCAACGCATTAACAATAGCGTTGCGCATGGCATACCAAAAACTGCTCATTTGTGAGACGTTCGGCATGATTTCACCGTTTTTAGCATTTTCCATCGTGGCAGCAATACGTGGGTCCTTAGCCAGAATATCGTGATAGGATTTCAATGACACAGCCCCCAACGGCTTATCCTTATTCACCATCTCCAAACCTTCGTTGGTCAGCAAATAGTTTTCCAAGAACTCCTTCGCTAGCTCTTTATTCGGGCTGGCAGCATTGATACCTGCCGTCAATACACCAACAAACGGCTTAGATGGATGGCCTTTAAACGTCGGCAACAACGCCACACCGTAATTTACCTTGCTCTTGTCGATGTTAGCCCACGCCCACGGACCATTGATGGTCATCGCCGTTTCACCTTTATTGAACGCCGCCTCAGCAATGGAATAGTCAGTATCTACGTTTAGATGCTTATTTCTCACCAAATCTATAATGAAACGCAGCCCTGATTTGGCACCCGTATTATTCACTCCGGCATTCTTCACATCATATGCGCCATTTTCCAACTTGAAAGCATATCCTCCGTCCGCAGCAATCAACGGCCAAGAGAAATATGGCTCTTGCAGATTAAACATAATGGCGCTTTTGCCTTTGCTCTTCAGCTCCTTATCCAGAGCCGGGATCTCTTCCCACGTTTTTGGTGGCGTCTTCACCAAGTCTTTATTGTAGATAAGAGAGAGGGCTTCAACCGCAATCGGGTAACCAACCAGCTTACCGTCGTAGCGCACAGCATCCCAGGTAAACGGAAATAGCTTATCTTTGAAGCTCGGATCTGGCGTGATTTCTGTCACCAGCCCAGATTGTGCGTAACCGCCAAAGCGATCATGAGCCCAGAAAATAATATCCGGCCCATCGCCGGTTGCTGCAACCTGTGAATACTTCTCTGCAAGCTTGTCTGGATGCTCAACCGTAACATTGACACCCGTATCTTTCTCAAACTTCTCACCAACTTGTGCCAAGCCATTGTAGCCTTTATCACCGTTGATCCAGATAACTAGCTTACCTTCCTCAATTTTTGCAAAAGCAGAGGCAGAAAGTACCAGTGAAGCTAAAACAGAAAGCGCTAAGGTACGAGCGCCTACTTTTAAGGTTGTTTTTATCATCATTCCGTCCTTATAGTTTAAGTAGGTTCAGAGTGAACTGTTTTGTTACATTGGCGGAGAGTGCTGATCTAGTGTGCAATTAACAATGGAAATACTCATCCTCCCCTACTCTACGCCCTGCCCGGAATGGGTGTGATCTCTATTACAAAAACAGAAGAAGCGTGCCGTTGCCCACAAAAAGGGGCATCTTTTTTTGCGATAAATATCACAATTTATCCAATAGCTCATACCTAGCCAGCTCAACAACGCTTATCTCATCCTCCTAGCTCCTCCCCCATAAAAAAATTGGGCATGGAGGATTTACTCATCCGTTATCTTAAACACACTCTGGTTTATTATTTTTCACCGCGAATTGCGGTGATAAGTCCGGGGGAACACATGTCGAGCGTCACATTACATAATGTATCGAAGGCTTATGGTGAAACTATTATTTCCAAGAACATCAACCTTGAGATACAAGAAGGAGAATTTATCGTTTTTGTCGGTCCATCAGGTTGTGGAAAATCGACAATATTAAGGATGATTGCAGGTCTGGAAGATGTGACTTCCGGTGATTTGCTGATCAATAACATCCGAATGAACGATGTCCCCCCCGCCAAACGCGGTGTTGGGATGGTTTTTCAGTCTTATGCACTGTATCCCCACCTGTCTGCTGCAGACAATATGTCATTCGGCATGAAGCTGGCGGGTGCCAAAAAAAGTGATATTCAGCAACGGGTAAAGCAAATTGCCGAGATGCTTCAACTCGCTCACCTGCTTGATCGCCGCCCTAAAGCCCTATCCGGTGGGCAGCGTCAACGCGTTGCTATTGGCCGTACTCTGGTCGCTGAACCCAGTGTTTTTCTGTTAGACGAACCGCTTTCCAACCTGGACGCCGCGCTGCGGGTCCAAATGCGCATTGAAATCTCACGCCTGCACAAACGATTGCAACGTACGATGATTTATGTCACCCACGATCAGGTTGAAGCGATGACGCTGGCCGACAGAATCGTGGTACTGGATGGTGGAGATGTTGCCCAGATTGGCAAACCTCTTGAACTTTACCATTACCCGGTTAATCGCTTTGTTGCCAGCTTTATTGGCTCACCCAAAATGAATTTCCTGCCAGTTAAAGTCTCGGCTACCGCTATTGATCAGGTACAAATTACGCTGCCCAACCGACAGCAAATTTGGCTGCCCGTAGAAAGCAAGGGGGTAAAAGTAGGCAGTAATGTCTCTCTGGGGATACGTCCTGAACACCTCCTGCCAAGTGATATCGCTGATGTCACGTTGGAAGGCATAGTGCAGGTTGTCGAGCAGTTAGGAAACGAAACCCAGGTTCACATTGAAATCCCGGCCATTCATCAGAATCTGGTTTATCGCCAGCCTGATGTTGTACTGGTGGAAGAAGGATCTACCTTCACCATCGGATTACCTCCCCACCGCTGCCATTTATTCCGGGAAGACGGAACAGCATGCCAGCGTCTGCATGAAGAACCCGGTGTTTAAGCCTGAGCTAATCAAAAAACGACAGGAGAATAATTGATGAAATCAATGCGTATATTACCTATCTCACTAACCATTATGGCCGGATTACTGTCTATCCCGGCGTCAGCCGTAGAATTCCACGGCTACGCCCGTTCTGGTATTGGTTGGACTGGCAGCGGCGGTGAGCAACAGTGTTTCCAAAGCACCGGCGCACAGAGCAAATACCGTTTAGGTAATGAATGTGAAACCTATGCTGAGCTTAAGCTAGGCCAAGAGCTATGGAAGGACGGTAATAAGAGTTTCTACTTCGATACCAACGTGGCTTATTCCGTGGCGCAAAAAAATGATTGGGAATCGACCGACCCTGCGTTCCGTGAAGTGAATGTTCAAGCGAAGAACGTCATCGATTGGTTACCGGGTTCAACACTGTGGGCAGGTAAACGCTTCTACCAGCGCCATGACGTACATATGATTGACTTCTACTATTGGGATATCTCTGGTCCGGGCGCAGGCTTGCAAGATATTGATCTCGGCTTTAGTAAGCTCGCTCTGGCCGTCACCCGTAACACTGAATCTGGCGGTTCTTATGGCTGGATTGCTGGCCAGCGCAAAGAAATTCCCACCTCCAATGATGTCTACGATATACGTCTATCCGGCTTGGAGGTTAACCCAGGCGGTAGTCTGGAACTTGGTTTTGACTATGGGCGAGCCAATGCACGAGACCACTACCAGCTTGACCGTCATGCTTCCAAAGATGGTTTCATGTTTACCGCCGAGCATACACAGAGCATGTTAGGAGGCTTCAACAAATTTGTCGTACAGTACGCGACAGATTCCATGACCTCCTCCAACAGTGGTCATTCCGAAGGTGCCAGCGTAAACAATGACGGTTATATGTTACGCATTCTGAATCATGGCGCGATTAATCTCGCAGAAAAATGGGATCTCATGTATGTAGCGATGTATCAGGATACTGACCGTGACAACAACAATGGCAACACATGGTATACGGTTGGGGTACGTCCAATGTACAAATGGACATCGACGATGAGCACCCTACTGGACATTGGTTATGATAACGTCAAATCCCAACGTACTCATGACACCAATGATCAATACAAAATCACGCTAGCCCAACAATGGCAGGCAGGTGACAGCATTTGGTCCCGTCCGGCCATTCGCCTGTTCGCCACCTATGCAAAATGGAATGAAAAATGGGGTAATGCGAACAAAAAAGACGGTTACATCGATGGAATGGCCTACCGTGATACCGCAACGCATAAATTCAGCCGTGGCGACGATGATGAATTTACCTTTGGTGCACAATTCGAAGCTTGGTGGTAATCCGGTTACAACGATTTGATCTCAGATCAATCAAATGATTTGTAATGGTTAACGCCTTTTATACCCTATGGATTTCAAGATGCATCGCGACGGCAAGGGAGTGAATCCCCGGGAGCATAGCAAACTATGTGACCGGGGTGAGTGAGTGCAGCCAACAAAGAGGCAACTTGAAAGATAACGGGTATAGACTGATATGCCTCTTGACCGTGGGCATCAGTCTCTTTTTTTCAACCGAACAAGGGTAAGAAGATGAAAACTAAACTGCTCTCATGTTGCCTTAGCGCGGTACTCTGTAGCACATTTCCTCTTATAGGATATGCAACGCCCATTACCGCAACTCAAACACAGGATATTGTTGCCCCTTCCCTCTCAACAACAGCATTGCAAAAACTGAGCTGGCAACCGATTAATACCAGTGATACTCAGACCATTATCCTCAATGCGGCATCTCAGCATCTTAATGAGGGAGAGATTCAGGGGCCGATAGCCGCATTCGCGCTGCCGGCAAACCGGGGCTCTTTGGATATTACCCTGAGCAGCTTAGTACAAGATAAACAAGTTTACGTGCCAAATGTTTTAGTCCTGGATCAAGGGTTACGCCCCGCCGCATTTTACCCGAGCAGTTATTTTCCCTATGAACGTCCGGGGGTTATGTCCACCGATCGGCTGGAAGGCACACTAAAGCTAACACCAGCACTGGGGCAACAACAAATTTATGTACTGGTCTACACCACCCGTACCGATTTGCAGAAATCCACCCAAATGGTTGATCCGGCCAAAGCTTACGCGCAAGGCGTCGGAAATGCCGTTCCCGCGATTCCCGATCCCGTTGCCCGCCATACGCAAACCGGTACGTTGAAGCTGAAAGTGAAATCGGAACAAAACGCAGGTAATATCACGATTGGTCAAGTTTTCTCAAGTCCAGCACAAGAACCGATCATTGTCGGGCCAACACAAGCCATCGTAACGCCGTCTACGCTGCAAAAAGTCAAACCAGTCCTGAGTGATACAGAGCATTATTTCAGTGAGGCAATTAAAAAAGAAATTAGCAATGGCAATATTGATAAGGCACTCAAATTGCTGGATGAAGCGGAACGCCTTGGATCTTCAACGGCACGAGAAACGTTTATCAACAGTATCAAAAACAAAGGGTAAACAAATGCTCTCCGAAGAGGAGGGCATCAGGTTTAACTCCTTTTTACACACATCCCCCAGAAATGGGGTTTTTATGTATACAAATAATTGCTATGATGAATATCTATACACAAAACACCCTTTAAAGGGGTTTTACAGTAGAGATAATAAAATGGATAGGCTCACAGCAATTAACAAATTAGATGAGTTCAGCAAAATGGGAAGAGCCATTTTCCTTTTACAGGATTTGGAAGTTATCTTTGCTGACGAGACTTCTCGAACATTGCAAAAATCTATTGATCGCCTCATCAAAGCCGGACTGTTATTTCGCATTACCAAAGGGGTTTATGTCTATACGCGGGCCAGCATGGGAAGCTATCCCCTAGAGACTATCGCCAAAAATATCCGACGAGGCGAATATAATTACATCAGCTTAGAGTCAGCTTTATCTCAATATGGGTTCATCTCACAAATCCCCATCGACCGCCTGACAATCATGTCTACTGGCAGAGCTGGAGAGTTTAAAACACCGTGGGGAGTCATTGAAATCACCCACACCAGCAGAGAGCCTAGCGAAATTCTGAAGGCAACGTTAGAAAGCCGTGGCCCCCTGCGTATCGCAAAAAAAGAGACTGCTCTACGTGACCAAAAAAGAGTGGGGAGGAATATGCATTTAGTTAAACTGGAGGAACTCAACTATGTCTAGCCAAATTAACTTTAACGCCATTGTCGATGAAGTCATTGAACAGGACAGACTGGCAAACCTAAGGCCAGTTGTAGAAAAAGAACTGTTGCATTATGACATCCTGTTTTGTCTTTCTAAGGACGGTTTACTCAAGGAGATTACCTTTCAGGGTGGTACATCGCTAAGGCTCTGCTACGGCTCTAACCGATTTAGCGAAGATCTGGATTTTGCTGGTGGGCGTGGTTTCTGTTCGGCTGATTTGAGTAGAATCAAAGAGTGTGTCGAGAAATACCTAGGTGTACGATATGGGCTTGAGGTCACGGTAAAGGAACCGAATGAACTACGAAACAAACCGGAGTATGCAGAAGTAAAAGTGGATAAATGGCAAATATCCGTCACTACTGCGCCTGAACGTAAAGACCTGCCAAAACAGCGCATAAAAATAGAAATCGCCAATATTCCTGCGTATACAAACACCCCCCGTCCATTGACGAGAAATTATTCGGTGTTGCCCGACGGATATGCTGACGTCCTTGTGTCTGTAGAAACTCTGCCTGAAATCATGGCCGATAAGCTGATAGCATTCCCTGCTACTACATCTCAAATTCGATACCGCGATATGTGGGATTTATTATGGTTAAGTCAGCAAAATACAACACCAGACATAGAACTCATTAAAAGAAAAGTATCAGATTATCAGCTTGATAACTTTGAAGAATTGCTTCAAGCCAGAATCGACTCGATTGAAATTATTGTTGCTTCTGGTCACTTTCACAACGAGATGAGACGATTTATACCCGCACCTATATACGACAGAAGTGTAGGACAAGAGGCGTTTTCCACCTATTTGATGACGAGCCTAAAGGCGTTGTTAATCACTGTGAAAAAGAGCCTGTATTCTTCAGGAGACAACTCCGTTCCATTCAAGTTATAACGATTACATGTATTTTATGGCTACTCGGCACCCCAGATTAAAATACCGCATTGCTGCCACTGAGCCGTTTGCGATGAATGCGACTTAAGGGTTCCTTCTATTTCCTCTGTTTGTTGAATCAGTATCAGCCAGTCTTCATCGAGTTGTTTCAAAACCCTGCGTGCAATGGCAGTTAATCCATTGTTTACATCCTCAAGTGCTTCTGGCAGCAGAGCGTTGCGGAAAAACGATGCCATATTCTGCTGCCAATCCTCCGATTTGACTAGAGATAGATAGCAACGCGTTTTTGAACTAATAACTGTCGTACATTAGATCTGAGCTAATACAGGCAAAGCCTTAGTGATTCTTAACAGGAAATTATCTTGGTAAAGAAAGGCAATAGAATTTTTTATTGCTTGATGATCTCTTATTTTATATTCGTCAATAATGAGTTGTAATTTTTCAGACAACTCAGGAATACTACCTGATTTATAAAGTTCACCATTAAAATCATTGATAATATCACTCGGGCCACATTGACAATCTGAACTTATACAATAGATACCATAAGATATTGCTTCCGCTAATACCATACCAAAGCCTTCATATTTTGAGGTTAAAATAAAAGCTGATACCTCTTTTATATTATCCATCACAAATTCCCAAGGCTGATTTTTCCAACCGTGCCAAATAATATTGTTACTTATATTAAGTTGTGAAGATAATTCTTTTAAATAAACCTCATCATCACCAGAACCTACTATATGTAACTCCCAATGACCATGTAATTGTGAAAGCGCTAAAAACAGTTCAGTTATATTTTTTGACTTATAAGCAAGAATTCTGCCAACATATAAGAATCTGGCTATGTGTTTTGGTTGAGGAATGATAAAAAAGTTCATCTTGATAGGATTGAAAATAAGATGAAGCTTCTCTGTTTTTATTCCAAAAGATAACATTTGATCTCTTAAACCAGAACTGATTACAAGGTGTTCGTCGGCACAGCATAAATCTTTAATTTTCTGTGGGGTAGGGTTTCTAATGTAAGTATGCAGCCAAGAGTAAGTTTTTACCGGGAAATTAATTTTTTCACAGGCAAGTCGGGCAATATTACAAGATGTTGTGTCTAAACTTATTAAAATCTCGGGGTGAAATCTTTCTAATATCAAGGACAGCTCGCATGCAATATCCTGGCAAGATTCGCAATTACTTGACGTTAAGGAGATATATTGAGCGCCAGATAACCAATCACGATTTTCAATTCTATTGGTTTCATTTAGAGATATGAAAATGAAATCAATTTCAATGTTGGCACGGTCAATCAAATTGATTAAATTCGAACATACCGTTTCTACCCCACCATATCCATTCAAGAAAAGATCATGGTATATTATGAATATTTTTTTCATTATAAATCCTTTATTGAATTAACCAAAAACGTTCTTGCACTTTTATTTCATTAATAGTTCGATGATATTTTTCCAATGAAATTAAAATATTTGTTTTATTATCAAACAGAGGTTCTAATTGAGTCTCATAAAATAGGATGTTTTGTACCTTTTCTTTTAAATCAATATCCACCAATATGGCATGTTTATCAAATTTGTTATTTCTTAATAAAGCTTTTTCCAAACTATCGGGGTTAATAACAGGGTATTCACCTAAAACATAGGGAAAATCTTCATAAAGTAATATTTTAAACTTACGTGAACCTTTTATATTATGTACAAGACTATTTATTATGATGTGATCTACATGTCGACCTATTCCCAAAGGGGCATAGATATAATCAGGTTGATAATTTAACAATGTTTTGTCGATAAGATCTTGAGCCATATCGGATGCATCATCTGATTTATGTATCTGACCACTATAAATCATAGTAGAATTTTTATACATAAGTTCACCGTATTGATCGGTCCTGTAAATGCAATCTAAAATTTTACCATGTATTGGAATCGCTGATAATTTATTGCAAAAAGCGATATCTTCATTGGCTCGCTTTGCATAAAGTTTTATAAATGAATACATATTATCATCATGTGCAGAATGTGAATAATGAGATGTAAGATTTTTATCATATTCAGTAAAAAATGTTAAAACAACCACCTTTTGATTTTCTGAAACTAATTTATGTATTAAACCGCCAGCGCTTAAAGCGGCATCGTCTAAATGAGGTGATAGAAATAGATGTATCATTTTAAATCTCCATGTAAAAGTTATTATATTTTATTTCCATCAGTACAATATAAATAGCAGCGAGATCAATGCGTATCCCATCCCTGTTTTTTATAAAATCTGAGTTGTTAATATTTGGCTTTTCTTGGGATTGAACTCTTTCATCATGGGCATAAAATTCTTTCATTATATCAAACCAGCCAGCATGAATTCTTTTTGCTGCAATTTCTATTACGCTGTCACTGTGGCCTAATATTGTCATTAAATCAGAAAAAATAGTATCGTTTGTAGAAAGTAAGGTTTCATAATTAAAATTATCAGACACAATATTATTATCGTATAAATAAGTATCTTTTATTACTTCCGATATAATACTCAGATCACTCTTTATTAATCTTTTCTCAAAAGTCTTTTCTTTTTCAGTGAATGCTTGATAAGGTTTTAAAAAATTAACTTGTAAGTTGTATTCAATTTCAAGTTTTGTTATTGAGTCTTGCATAGCAGTTTTATTATCGACTAAATATTTTGCACACCATAAATCGTGTATACAAGAAGCAAGAATATCTAAGTTATCGTCCTGCTCCAAGAACAGACATATTTCAGAAAATAATTTAATTTGTGAATTATTTAACTGGCAATTTAAAGTTCTATGGCTAGGATTAAATATAAATGAAGCTTGCTTTAATCTTCTCTGAATCTCTTTGGTTAAATAGGTTGAATTTAAATTAATTTTGCTACCCAGCGGTTTTTTATTATCTTCTTTACTCATGTCCCATCTCCTATTTTTTGTTCATTAACCTTATTTTTGTTGATGATATATCTAAGCGAAATAGCTCTTCTGGAATAGATTCAAATAAAAGTCGATGTTCCTTTCTAATATTCATCAAATCATCAACGGTATGATATTTATTATTAAAAAAACGTCCAGCCACCAGAAATCTACAATCATTATTCTTAATTGTCATAAGAGATTTTTTTAATCCTTCCTCACCGCCATAATAAATAGGATTATTAATTTCTTGGCATAAATCGGCGCCAATGACAAAAATTGCCCCCTGGTAAATATGCGATTTTTCAGTGAAAATTTTAGCGTCACTTAAAACTATATCACCTTTCCCCTTAAATTGTTTTATCCTCGTGAAAATTTCATCGGTTGAAATAGTAAGTTTTACCGCATTTTTGATTGACAGTTCATAATAGGGTTTCCTTTTAGTCATCTCTGTAGCGATTTCTTTTAATTCTTCATGCCCTTTATGAAGTGGATTGAAAGAACCAGATAAAATTAAAGTCTCTTTCCAATCTATGTTTGTATGGTTAAAATCTCCGTTTCTATCAATATGGATATAATTCAACTTACCATCAATTAAATCAATTAGATAACGCTCATTCTTGTTAGGAATATTCATCTATATTCTCATATGCTATTATACCCGTTATCTTTCAAGTTGCTTCTTTGTTGGCTGCACTCGCTCACCCCGGTCACATAGTTTGCTATGCTCCCGGGGATTCACTCCCTTGCCGCCGCGATGCATCTTGAAATCCATTGGGTATATATAACCATATATTTATTAAACAGTATTATTACATTATTTACTAATGGTGATTAATGATATATTTTCATTCTTTCTAAAGAAATATCAAATTAATTTCCCTAGTGATTGCCAGACCATTTATTAATGGTAATTTATTGTTTTTTTTTAAATTAAAACCATGAACTATAAATGTTTTATTCGCAGCTCAATTTATTACTAAATCGCCTAATCCCCCTAAATTATTCTCATTAATTATCAGTATTTTCTCTATAATTTTCCTCAGTGATATTAACTAAGGCAGATTTTATTTTTAAAATATCTTCCGTTGTATGCGACGTATCAAGGCTAACCCGAACAGCACCATCAGGATAAGTCCCGAATTTTTTATGCGCTAACGGTGCACATTGTAACCCGGGACGAGTAATAATATTGTATTTGTTTTCTAGTATATAAGAGACCTCTCCGGGATGATAACCTTCTACTGTAAAAAGAATTGTTGGCAACCCGACTCTATGTTTACAAATTAATTTGACCTGCTTTAATTGTGATAACTCATCAATAAGAGTTTCACGCAAAGTTTGTAATTGATTCTGAATATTCTCTATTCCAATTTTTTTTAAACGCCTTATGGACGCTAGCAATGAAAGTATGCCAATAGTGTTTTGTGTTCCTGATTCATATTTGTATGGTATTCCCGTTGGCTGTGTTGTCAATCTTGATAATACACCTGTCCCACCCTGAACTAATTCACTATGAGAAAATCCATCATCAAGAATAAAGTACCCGCCAATACCTGATACTCCTCCTAAACTTTTGTGTCCGCTAAAAACAAAGTAATCAATATTCCCTTTCGATAAATCAATTGTTTGTGAACCAAAAGATTGTGAACCATCAACTAAAACCATCGTGCCGTATAAATGTGCCAGTTTCCCTATCTCATCTATATTACAAAATGTACCAATAGTATTGGCGCAACTATGAATCACTAATAACTTAGTTTTCTTATTCTTTAATAAAAACGCCAAATGCGACATATCAATTTCACCATCTGTCACATCGATAAATTGACTACTTACCCCAATGTCTTTTAAATGGTTTATCGGCCTAAGGACTGAATTATGTTCTAAATGGGTAGTAATGACATTATCACCCGGCTTAAGTGTACCTTTTAAACATTCGTTAAGTGAATATGTTGCTCCTGAGTTAAAAATTACTGTCCCATGGCCATTTAATTTTGTTTGTTCGATAAATTCGTGTCGGCACTCTTCAACGAGTTCCGTAACCTTTTTAGATTGTTGCGACAAAGATCGCCCTGGAGTTACCCCAAGAGTGTCTAAATACATATTTATTATGTCTTTCACTTCTTGTGACTTTGGCCATGAAGTAGAAGCTACATCCGCATATAACATTACCCAACCTCCATATGGTTACTAATATATGATTTGAATTTTTTAGCCGTCGCATCCATCTCCTTTATTCCTTCATTATCTCTCCAATCGGATCTTTCAGGCACATTTAAACTATTTGCCAATACGGTTCTTATCATTCCTCTCTCAATGAAATCTGATTCACCTATCGTAAAAATATACTTATTACCACTATCTTCAACGTAAATATAGGGGCCAGCCTCACCAAACATCTCAAGTTCATCCAATGAGTCTATTGTATGCATTTTAAATTGATCCTTTAATTTATTATGAAGATCAATCTCGGTAGGGAAACAACATAAATGTGCATGGTAACAGTACTTTTGATTCGGGTCCATGATGATACAACCACCGGCTCGTCCATTTTCATAACAAAGAGGATTACTTATATTGTAATATTCACGATAAAAATCATTTATTATATTCTTAAACTGTTTCAGTTCTTTTATTACTTCGTCATCATATATTTCTGCAAAGCACCGGCATCCTCCTAAATTAGCCTCACACTTATTGGTGGCAATTATTATATAGCCTTCAATTATCTGACCTTTAGGTACGAATGCATAGAAATATTTTCCTTGTAAAAGTATTTTATCTTTTTCAAAGGAAGATTCTGGGTGACAAAAAATACATCCCATTTTAAACTCCTCTTATCGTTTGTCAATTCTACTGATAAATATATCTTCATGACACAAATTAAAATTTTCTTCGGTATGCCAGGCAATCATCATGCTAAACTTATTTATAATACTATGTTTATTCAGTCTGCTTTGTAGTTCAGAATAAATAGGATTTGGTAAGATTATTTTGCATTTTTTCCTAATAGCAAGACAAGAATCAATCACAGATATAATTGTACCGGGAGCTGTGCTTGATAAACCTATCACCTCTACCGTGGTATCATCAAAACCTAATATCGCTAATTCTTTCCCAACCGTTAACAGCTTAATATCCCTGTAGCGAGGACTCTGCTTTGAGTAAGCAATCCAATTGTTATTTACTTCCCTGCCGAAAAAATTGATTTTATTAAAATTACCTACTTCGTTAAGGTCTCTCAAGACTACATCGATTTTAGTACATCCTTCTACAACTATTTCTGTAAAATCAAAAATGTTCACTCTGCTACATAGGTATTTTTCGAAAATCTTTGAATAACATTTGATCTTTCTTGCATCTGAGTAACAAATCGTCGCATCTACATCATTACGATGTGTTTGTTTGGCACTTTCTATTATCAAAGTTGGTGATTTTACGCTTTCATCTATTCCAAAATCGCTAAGCATATTAATGAATACTCGTCTGTGTTTAAGAGTGAATTCACACTTCCTTGTTATAAGGATTGACAAGAATATATCGTTTTTTTTATAAAGAAATGCTTTTATCTCACTAGAAAGATTATATTTTATTTCTTTCAGATTTTTCCAAATAAAATAATCCAAGCTCCCTATATCACGCTTATAAAAATTATTTATCAGGATATAATTCTCTTCCGTTATATCTTCATAGTTCAGGCTTACTCCATTCCCCATTATTTTTCCCCGTCATTTTATATTGGTGACATGGCTTCTCATTTTTATTTTATATTCATTTCCGAGTATATGAATCATGAAATATTGTATTTTATGACCTGTATCATAATTTAAAGATCTAACAGGAGAAAAAACTGCGATTATTTATCCTGAAAAATTAAATTGCAGTCTTCATCAATCATGCAAGAATACGGATAAAAATAGGTACTTTAAAGAGAATAATCTTTCATAAATTCTATGTGATGGGACTTTAAATGAAATAATTATATTGACCAGCCCCCTGAATTAAATATGATGAGCTATTTCTGCATACCGAATAATATCCCTGATATAGCTAAGGTGACACAAGCCTCAGTGGGCAGAACGACGAGCTCTGCCGCTTTTACTGAAACAACGCCATAATATTTAAAGGTCATTATCAGACTGTTCCATTTTAGCAACAGTTGGTTGTTTGATCCCAAGCACAGCTGCCAGCTCAGTTTGTGAAACATCACGGGCCTCGCGGATCTGATAAAGCCCTATCTCCCGTTTCATTTCATCAACTTTTTTAGCAATGCCCTAACCCCATAGCACAGAGAATTACAACGTAATTTGTGGGTTCTGGATACCACAGGCTTGCGCATAGCGCACTAATGTTTCTATACTAGCTTTTGTGACATTATTTTCCATTTTCGTCACCGTTGGCGGCGTAACCCCCATTCTTTCCGCGACTTGTGCGCGAGTCAGTCCAGCAAACTTACGCCACTCTGCAAGTGTTTCTTGCAATCTTTCTTTACGTTCTTCTGCTTCATAAGCGGCTTTAAATTCAGAGTCTTTCATCATTTCTGCCAGAATCTCTGAATGTGTCTTATATTTCTTCATGTTTCATTTCCTCCAATCTACGAAATGCTAAAGCTATCTCACTTGGGTTGATTTTTTGTGTTTTCTTTATATAAACTCGTAGCATATATATTTGTTTTCCTGTCTGATATACCCATAATCCGCGTGCTATATCTCCCCCCATTGTTCGAATTTCGTAAAGACCATTTCCCAAATGTTTTGTGTCCGGTTCACGTAGTGAGCGAGGATCTTTTTCTAGCTTTCCAATCAACCTTACAAGTTTTACCCCTACTTTTGCTGGCAAAGACTTAATTTCTTGTTCGGCCTCATCATGGTATTTAACTATAAACACTCTAATTTCCTCCTAATGCAAAAAATTAACCCAAAAGGAAATTTTCATCAAGAGGAAAATTGCATTTTAATGAAATATCACTTCTGACTAAATTTCTTGACCATAGATTTCCATCTATATAGCACTTGACCTATATTGAACAATAAGTAATCATGTAACTATCAAGACAACAGACACCTTTGATGCATGGTTCGATGCTTTGGATGACACCGACAGGGCCAATGTGCTGGCTTCAATAATAGCACTTCGGGAAAGAGGCCCTATGTTGCCCAGACCATACGCAGATACTGTGAACGGCTCATGCCACAGCAACATGAAAGAATTACGTGTCCAAAGCAAAGGCGACCCGCTCCGAGCATTCTTTGCGTTCGACCCCAAGCGGAGAGGAATTTTGCTTTGCGCCGGTAACAAAACCGGAAACGAGAAACGGTTTTATGAAACGATGATTCCGATTGCTGACCGTGAGTTCACGGCACATCTGGAAAAGCTAAAAAAGGAGTATACCCTATGGATTTCAAGTTGCATCGCGACGGCAAGGGAACGAATCCCCGGGAGCATAGATAACTATGTGACCGGGGTGAGTGAGTGCAGCCAACAAAGAGGCAGCTTGAAAGATGACGGGTATAAACACTATGGCAAGAACTCTTGATCAAATATTAGCAAATGAAAAGCCCGAAGTTGTTGCCAATGCACAAGCTGCGGCAACGGAGATGTTGCTAAACATCCATCTGGCAGATCTTCGTGAGCGGGTACAAAAAACTCAAGGAGAAATAGCTCTGGCTCTTGGCATCAAGCAACCCACGGTTTCTGACATGGAGAAGCTTGGCCGCGACTTGAAACTGTCTTCCCTCAAACGTTACGTTGAGGCAACGGGTAGCAAGCTGCGTCTCGATATCGAGTTACCCGACGGTACCCATTACAGATTTTCCGTTTAACCACAAACGCTTCGGTAACCCTCGCGGATATATTCAAGATCAATGTCCGCATCAACTTTTTTACGCATCAGATGATTGTGAGGAACAAGGTCTGCAAGTGAACACTTTTAGGAAAGAAAAACTTGAGGGGGGATTCTTAACGTGGTGACAAGCTCCATTTGGTAAACGGAACTCGATTAAAACAGAGCGCCAAGTAAAAAATTGGCACGTTATCAAAAAGTTGAAATGCCCTCCTTTGGGGAGGGCATTTAATTAGCTAGCGTGTTCTAAGAATTACTTCTTATCGCCACCAAAACCGGCATTCAACAGTTCTGCCAAGTTCGCAGTAGCCTCATCGACACTCACTGGTGGTGCCTCAGCAGGCTCATTCAACTGGCGACGACGTATGCGATCCTGATGGTAAGCATAACCGGTACCAGCCGGGATCAGACGACCGACGATGACGTTTTCTTTCAAGCCACGCAGTTCATCACGTTTACCCGCAACCGCAGCCTCAGTCAGTACGCGGGTCGTTTCCTGGAACGATGCCGCAGAGATGAAGGATTCAGTCGCCAGAGACGCTTTGGTGATACCCAATAGGTCACGGCCATAAATTGCAGGCACTTTACCTTCTTGTTCCAGCTTACGGTTTGCCACTTTAACGCGGGCATATTCAACCTGTTCGCCTTCCAAGAACTCGGAACTACCTGCACTTTCAATGGTCGCTTTACGCAGCATCTGACGAACGATAACCTCAATGTGTTTATCGTTAATCTTAACCCCTTGCAGGCGGTAAACTTCCTGAACTTCGTTGGTGATGTAACGGGTAACCGCATGAACACCACGCAGGCGCAAGATGTCGTGTGGAGACTCTGGACCATCAGAGATGACGTCACCACGTTCAACCACTTCACCTTCGAACACGTTGAGCTGACGCCATTTAGGGATCATCTCTTCGTAAGCATCACCACCATCTAATGGGGAGATAACCAAACGACGTTTACCCTTAGTTTCTTTACCAAAGGAGACAATACCGCTGACTTCAGCCAAGATAGCAGGCTCTTTCGGACGACGTGCTTCGAACAAGTCAGCAACACGTGGCAGACCACCGGTAATATCTTTCGTACCGCCGGATTCCTGAGGAATACGCGCTAAGGTATCACCCGCAGAGATGCTTACGCCATCGTCTAACTGAACAATCGCTTTGCCCGGCAGGAAATATTGAGCAGGCATATCAGTACCTGGAATCAATACATCGTCACCTTTGGCATCAACAATTTTCAGTGCCGGACGCAGATCTTTACCACTACCGGTACGCTCTGCACTATCCAGAACAACCAATGAAGATAGACCTGTTAATTCGTCAGTCTGACGGGTAATGGTCTGACCATCTATCATGTCAGCGAAACGAATGATACCAGAGACTTCACTGACAACTGGCATGGTATGTGGGTCCCAGTTAGCAACGGTTTCACCGCCGTTAACGGTTTCGCCATCACCTTTACCCAGTACTGCACCGTAAGGCACTTTATAGCTTTCTTTAGTACGGCCAAATTCGTCGATCAGACACAATTCAGTGTTACGAGAAGTAATCACCAGCTTGCCTGAGGAGTTTGTCACGGATTTAGCGTTAAACAGCTTCAAGCTACCTTTGTTACGTACCTGAATACTGGATTCTGCCGCTGCACGAGATGCCGCACCACCGATGTGGAACGTACGCATCGTCAGCTGTGTACCCGGCTCACCGATGGATTGAGCCGCAATAACACCAACCGCCTCACCTTTATTGATAATGTGTCCGCGAGCAAGGTCACGACCATAGCAGTTAGCACAAACACCGAAGTCAGTTTCGCAACTTACAACAGAACGTACTTTAATGCTGTCAACGGAGCTCTCTTCTAACAGATCACACCATTTCTCGTTCAGCAATGTATTACGCGGCACCAGAATGTCAGCAGTACCTGGTTTCAGAACATCTTCCGCCGTCACACGACCCAATACACGCTCACGCAGTGGTTCTTTAACATCACCACCTTCAATAACCGGCGTCATCAGAATACCGTCGTGCGTACCACAGTCATCTTCTGTAACAACCAAGTCTTGCGCCACGTCAACCAGACGACGAGTCAGGTAACCGGAGTTCGCCGTTTTCAGTGCGGTATCCGCCAAACCTTTACGAGCACCGTGAGTTGAGATGAAGTACTGGAGTACGTTCAAACCTTCACGGAAGTTCGCCGTAATTGGGGTTTCGATGATGGAACCATCTGGCTTAGCCATCAAGCCACGCATACCCGCCAACTGACGGATCTGAGCAGCAGAACCACGCGCACCGGAGTCAGCCATCATAAAGATGCTGTTGAAGGAAACTTGTTGCTCTTCTTCACCATCACGATTAGTGACTGTTTCAGTCGACAAGTTTTCCATCATTGCTTTAGCAACACGCTCGTTTGCCGCAGCCCAGATATCGATAACTTTGTTATAACGTTCACCGGCTGTGACCAGACCAGACTGGAACTGTTCCTGAATTTCAGCAACTTCTGCTTCTGCTTCGGCAATGATCCCGGCTTTTTTCTCTGGGATAACCATGTCATCGATACCAACAGATGCACCTGAACGTGCAGCGTAGGCAAAACCGGTATACATGATCTGGTCAGCGAAAATAACCGTTGGCTTCAAGCCCATCACACGGTAACAGGTGTTCAGCATCCTAGAGATAGCTTTTTTACCCAATGGTTGGTTAACCAGCGAGTAAGGCAGACCTCTTGGTACAATCATCCACAGAATGGCACGACCAATAGTCGTATCAACCAAACCGGTGTTAGTTGTGATATTGCCTTCGCCATCTTTCACTTCTTCGGTGATACGCACTTTAACGCGAGCATGCAGAGAAGCCAGTCCTGCGCGATATACGCGTTCTGCTTCTTTAGGCCCGGTCAATACCATGCCTTCGCCTTTCGCGTTAACACAGTCACGGGTCATGTAATACAGACCCAGAACAACGTCCTGAGATGGAACGATGATTGGCTCACCACTCGCTGGAGACAGGATGTTGTTGGTAGACATCATCAGCGCACGCGCTTCTAACTGGGCTTCCAGTGTCAGCGGTACGTGAACAGCCATTTGGTCACCGTCGAAGTCGGCGTTATATGCCGCACACACCAGTGGGTGCAACTGAATCGCTTTACCTTCAATCAGAACCGGTTCGAATGCCTGAATACCCAAACGGTGAAGTGTCGGTGCACGGTTCAGCAGAACCGGATGTTCACGAATGACTTCATCCAGGATATCCCATACCACCGCCTCTTCACGCTCAACCATCTTCTTGGCTGCTTTGATGGTAGTCGCTAAACCACGCAGTTCCAGCTTGCCGTAGATGAATGGCTTAAACAGCTCCAGTGCCATCTTTTTAGGCAGACCACACTGATGCAGACGCAGGTAAGGACCTACAGTGATTACAGAACGACCGGAATAGTCAACACGTTTACCCAACAAGTTCTGACGGAAACGACCTTGTTTACCCTTGATCATATCAGCCAGGGATTTTAGTGGGCGTTTGTTAGAACCGGTAATTGCACGACCGCGACGACCGTTATCCAGCAAAGCATCGACCGCTTCCTGCAACATACGTTTTTCGTTACGAACGATGATATCTGGCGCAGCCAGATCCAGCAGGCGCTTCAAGCGGTTGTTACGGTTAATAACACGACGATAGAGATCGTTCAGATCCGAAGTGGCAAAACGACCGCCATCCAGTGGAACCAATGGACGTAAATCCGGTGGCAGAACTGGCAGAACCGTCAGAACCATCCATTCTGGTTTGTTACCAGACTGAATAAAGGCTTCCAACAGTTTAATACGTTTGGTCAGCTTTTTACGTTTAGTTTCAGAGTTAGTTTCGTTTAACTCTTCACGCAGCGTTTCACACTCATTTTCCAGATCGAGATTTTTCAGCAAAGACTGGATAGCTTCCGCACCCATCTTCGCATCGAATTCATCACCAAATTCTTCCAGCGCATCCAAGTATTGCTCTTCTGTCAGGATCTGACTGCGTTCTAAGCTGGTCATACCGCCTTCGACAACCACATAGGATTCGAAGTACAGTACACGCTCAATATCACGCAGGGGCATATCCAGCAACAAACCGATGCGAGATGGCAATGATTTCAGGAACCAAATGTGTGCAGTTGGAGAAGCCAGTTCGATGTGACCCATACGCTCACGACGAACTTTAGTTTGGGTAACTTCTACACCACACTTCTCACAAATTACACCTCGGTGTTTCAAGCGCTTATATTTACCACACAAGCACTCATAGTCCTTTACTGGCCCGAAAATACGGGCGCAGAAAAGGCCGTCACGCTCAGGTTTGAACGTACGGTAGTTAATTGTTTCCGGCTTTTTCACTTCACCAAATGACCACGAACGGATCATATCTGGCGAGGCCAGAGCAATTTTGATCGCATCAAACTCTTCGGTCTTAGTTTGCGCTTTCAGAAACTTCAATAAGTCTTTCACGAAATGGCTCCTGTCGGAGTTAGACCTGTCAGGAGAGCAGCCCATGCCGCTCCCCCCTATGACCAGTGCAACCACTGGCTGGTAAACTGCCCGTCATATCCATTCAGGACAGTACCAGCGGGAATACGATTTATTCGTCTTCCAGCTCGATGTTAATACCCAGAGAGCGGATCTCTTTCAACAATACGTTGAAGGATTCCGGCATACCTGGCTCCATCTGGTGGTTGCCATCCACGATGTTTTTATACATCTTGGTACGGCCGTTAACATCGTCGGACTTGACGGTGAGCATTTCCTGCAAGGTGTACGCGGCACCATATGCTTCCAATGCCCACACTTCCATCTCACCGAAGCGTTGACCACCGAACTGCGCCTTACCACCCAACGGTTGCTGAGTAACCAGACTGTACGAACCGGTTGAACGAGCGTGCATTTTGTCATCTACCAAGTGGTTCAGCTTCAACATATACATGTAGCCAACGGTAACCTGACGCTCAAATTGCTCACCGGTACGACCATCAAACAGGGTAATTTGACCAGAAGTTGGCAAGTCACCCAGTTTCAGCAGCTCTTTAATTTCTTTCTCTTTCGCACCATCAAACACTGGTGTCGCAATTGGCATGCCTTTTTTCAGGTTTTCCGCCAAACGCATCACTTCTTCATCAGAGAAAGTGCTCAGATCAACTTTCTGACGGGTTTCATCACCCAGGTCATAAGCTTTCTGGATAAATTCACGCAGTTTGGCAACTTCCTGCTGCTGTTTCAGCATCGCATTGATCTTGTCGCCAATACCTTTCGCAGCCATACCCAGATGCGTTTCCAAGATCTGACCGATGTTCATACGTGACGGTACGCCCAGCGGGTTCAGTACGATATCTACCGGTGTGCCGTTTTCATCGTAAGGCATGTCTTCGATCGGGTTGATCTTGGAGATAACACCTTTGTTACCGTGGCGGCCCGCCATCTTATCACCAGGCTGAATTTGACGTTTAACCGCCAAATAAACTTTGACGATTTTCAGCACACCCGGTGCCAGATCATCACCCTGAGTGATTTTACGGCGTTTAGCATCCAGCTTTTTCTCGAACTCAGCTTTAAGTTCGTCATACTGTTCAGCCAACTGTTCCAACTGATTCTGTTTCTCTTCATCAGCCAAACCCAGCTCTAACCAACGCTCACGAGGCAGTTTATCCAGTTTCTCAGCTTCAATACCGCCAGCAATCAAAACAGAACGGATACGTGCAAACAGGCCAGCTTCAAAGATTCGCAACTCTTCTGTCAGGTCTTTCTTCGCCTGACGCAGTTGCATCTCTTCGATTTCCAGAGCACGTTTATCTTTCTCTACGCCATCACGGGTAAAGACTTGTACGTCGATAACCGTACCGGATACGCCATTTGGTACGCGCAGAGAAGAATCTTTAACATCAGACGCTTTCTCACCGAAGATAGCACGCAGCAGTTTTTCTTCTGGCGTCAGCTGGGTTTCACCTTTAGGTGTCACTTTGCCAACCAGAATGTCACCGCCGGTCACTTCCGCACCAATATAAACAATACCGGATTCATCCAGTTTGGAGAGTGCGGCCTCACCTACGTTAGGGATATCAGCCGTGATCTCTTCAGGCCCTAATTTGGTATCACGAGATACGCAAGCCAGTTCCTGGATATGAATGGTTGTAAAGCGATCTTCCTGGACGACACGCTCAGAAACTAAGATGGAGTCCTCGAAGTTATAACCATTCCATGGCATGAACGCTACGCGCATGTTCTGGCCCAGAGCTAATTCACCCAAGTCAGTGGATGGACCATCAGCCAGTACGTCACCACGTTCCACCGGTTCGCCCAGAGAGACACATGGCATCTGGTTAATACAGGTGTTCTGGTTAGAACGGGTATATTTAGTCAGGTTATAAATATCAATACCTGCTTCACCCGGATACATTTCGTCTTCATTTACTTTGATAACGATACGAGATGCATCAACGTACTGAACTACACCACCGCGTTTAGCAACAGAAGTTACACCTGAGTCAACTGCTACCGCACGTTCCATACCTGTACCGACCAACGGCTTATCAGCACGCAGAGTAGGAACAGCCTGACGTTGCATGTTTGCACCCATCAATGCGCGGTTTGCGTCATCGTGTTCCAAGAATGGGATCAAGGAAGCACCAACGGAAACCACCTGCTGGGTGGAAACGTCCATATATTCAACCTGCTCACGGTTAAATAAGCTGGATTCACCATAATTACGGCAAGTGATCAGATCTTCAACGAAGTGGCCTTCGTCATCTAATACGGTGTTTGCCTGTGCGATAACGAAGTTACCTTCTTCAATCGCAGACAGATAGTGAATTTCATCAGTAACAACACCATCACGAACCAGACGATATGGGGTTTCAAGGAAACCATACTCGTTAGTCTGCGCATAAACAGATAATGAGTTAATCAGACCGATGTTCGGACCTTCCGGGGTTTCGATTGGACATACGCGACCATAGTGCGTTGGATGTACGTCACGCACTTCGAAGCCCGCACGCTCACGGGTCAAACCACCTGGACCCAACGCAGAGATACGGCGTTTGTGAGTGATTTCAGAGAGTGGGTTGTTTTGGTCCATAAACTGAGACAACTGGCTGGAACCAAAGAATTCTTTCACTGCGGCTGAAATCGGCTTAGCGTTGATCATGTCCTGAGGCATCAGTGTATCCAGATCACCCAGAGACAGACGCTCTTTAACTGCACGCTCAACGCGCACCAGACCAACACGGAACTGGTTTTCCGCCATCTCACCAACAGAACGGATACGACGGTTACCTAAGTGGTCGATATCGTCGACTTCACCTTTACCATTACGGATATCAATGAGTTTTTTCATGACATCAGTGATGTCATTTTTACTCAAAATACCAGAGCCTTCGACTTCTTCACGACTCAATGAGCGGTTGAATTTCATACGACCAACCGCAGAAAGATCATAACGATCTTCTGAGAAGAACAGATTTTCAAACAGATTTTCTGCCGCTTCACGGGTTGGTGGCTCACCAGGACGCATCATACGATAAATCTCAACCAAAGCACTCAAACGGTCATTGGTTGGATCAACACGAAGTGTCTCGGAAATATATGCACCGTGATCTAAATCGTTGGTGAACAATGTTTCGATAGATTTGTGACCAGACTGGCTCAAACGTGCCAACAGATCTAAAGAGAGCTCCATGTTAGCAGCACAGATAATTTCACCTGTATTGACATCAATGTAGTCTCTTGCAACAACTTTACCCGCAATGTATTCAACAGGAACCTCAATACGGTTCACTTCGTCTTTTTCTAACTGGCGGATATGACGTGCGGTAATACGACGGCCTTTTTCAACATAAACCTTGCCGTTTGCTTCAATATCAAAAGAAGCGGTTTCACCACGCAAACGTTCTGGTACCAGCGTCATTTGCAGTCTGTTGTCACGAATTTCGAAAATCGTTTTACTGAAGAACAGGTTCAAGATCTCTTCAGTGCTGTAATTCATTGCACGCAGAATAATCGTTGCCGGCAATTTACGGCGGCGGTCAATGCGCACAAACAGATTATCTTTTGGATCGAATTCGAAATCTAACCAAGAACCACGGTAAGGAATAATACGTGCGTTATACAGTACCTTACCGGATGAGTGAGTTTTACCCTTATCGCTGTCAAAGAATACACCAGGACTACGATGCAACTGGGAGACAATCACCCGCTCAGTACCATTGATAACAAAAGTACCGTTGTCAGTCATGAGCGGAATTTCACCCATGTAGACTTCTTGCTCTTTGATATCTTTGACCGTGCCTTCCGGTGCTTCACGTTCATAGATAACCAGACGCAACTTAACGCGCAGAGGTGCAGAATAAGTTACACCACGAATCTGGCACTCTTTAACATCAAATACTGGCTCACCAAGACGGTAGCTAACGTATTGCAGCTCCGAACTGCCACTGTAGCTCTGAATTGGGAATACAGAACGGAATGCCGCTTCTAAACCATTCTGGCCTTCTGGATCTTGCTCGATAAACTTCTGGAACGAGTCAAGTTGGATAGAAAGGAGATAAGGTACGTCCAACACTTGCGGACGCTTACCAAAATCCTTACGAATACGTTTTTTCTCGGTATAGGAGTAAACCATAGGGTTCCTCAGCTCGCTGATCAGTGACCCACTCTGCCCGCCCTAAAGGACAGCTCTTTACAACACTGTTTTTTCGAACAGAAAATTGAATTATTTTCCGTAATACTCATTACTATTACTCTTAAATCATTTCATTGCGTTACATTACTACCGAGCTACCCGAGTGGATCGTAGCTGAGAACGCAGTATATTAAGTCGTCAATAGGAAAAAGTATTTGGAGGTTAATTAACAGCCAAACAGTGGAAATGCTGCTAATGCCCTACAGCGCAAAAAGGCTGGTGATTTTTTAATCACCAGCCGTCAGCCTTTCAAGTCAGGCTGCTAACTTAAAGCTAAACTTACTTAATCTCAACAGAAGCGCCTGCTTCTTCCAGAGATTTTTTCAGTGCTTCAGCGTCATCTTTGCTGATGCCTTCTTTCAGTGTAGCGTTTGGAGCGCTCTCAACCAGATCTTTTGCTTCTTTCAGACCCAGACCCGTTGCACCACGTACTGCTTTGATAACAGCAACTTTGTTACCGCCAATAGCAGACAGAACAACGTCGAATTCAGTTTGTTCTTCAACAGCTTCAGCAGCACCGCTAGCAGCAACAGCTACCGCTGCAGCAGCAGAAACGCCGAATTTGTCTTCCATTGCAGTGATCAGTTCAACAACATCCATAACGGACATTGTTGCAACTGCGTCCAGAATTTGTTCTTTATTGATAGACATAACAAGTGTTCCTAAAATTCAGAAATAATTTATACGTTAAAAAGCAACGAAGGAAATCGGCAATTAAGCTACTTCTTTCTGCTCGCGTGACTCGCGTAACGCAGCCAGAGTACGAACCAGTTTGCCTGCAACGGCTTCTTTCATGGTTGACATCAGGCGTGCGATTGCTTCTTCGTAAGTCGGGAGTGTTGCCAAACGGTCAATATTGGCCGCAGGAATAAACTCACCTTCAAAGGCTGCTGCTTTAATCTCGAATGCTGGATTCGCTTTCGCGAACTCTTTGAACAGACGAGCAGCTGCGCCCGGGTGTTCGTTAGAGAAAGCAATCAAGGTTGGACCAACAAACGCTTCTTTCAGGCACTCATAGGCAGTACCTTCAACAGCACGGCGGATCAGCGTGTTACGAACAACACGAATGTAAACGCCAGCTTCGCGACCTGCTTTACGCAGTTCAGTCATTTTACCTACAGTAACGCCACGGGAATCCGCAACAACCGCAGACAGCGCGCCTTTGGCAACTTCGCTGACTTCAGCAACAATCGCTTGTTTGTCTTGAAGATTTAGTGCCATTAGCTTCTTGCTCCTGGATTAACCGGGAAGAACCCGGAACTCACATCGCTCATAACACCATAAAGGGGCCTGAGCTCTAAAACACGGTGAGCAGAATCCAGAAATGAATTTCATTTGGCTCTGTCACCGTCTACGCAGGAATATTAAGTAATTACTTACACCTGCGGTCTTGGACGGGGCTTGGATTAGGCCAAGCTCCAACCGAAAATTTTTTATTTAGCTAATAAAAAACTTACTAGCCAAACATAAGGCGCCAAATTCTAGACAAATCTGACGCCAAGGTAAAGCGATAATCACAATCACATTCAGCTAAAATTAGGCCGAAGCATTCAGACCAGACTGGTCAATCGCAACACCTGCGCCCATCGTAGTGGACAGGCTAACTTTCTTAATATAAATACCCTTGGCAGAAGATGGTTTGCCTTTTTTCAGCGCAACCAGCAGAGCTTCCAGGTTTTCTTTCAATTTGTCAGCGTCGAAGTCAACTTTACCAATGGTGGTGTGGATAATGCCGTTTTTATCGTTACGGTAACGAACCTGACCCGCTTTAGCATTCTGAACAGCTTCAGCAACGTTAGGAGTTACAGTACCCACTTTAGGGTTTGGCATCAAACCACGAGGACCCAGGATTTGACCTAATTGGCCAACAACGCGCATTGCATCTGGAGAAGCAATAACAACGTCAAAGTCCATTTCGCCTTTTTTAACTAGTTCAGCCAGATCTTCCATACCTACCAGTTCAGCGCCCGCTGCTTTAGCAGCTTCTGCATTTGCGCCTTGGGTAAATACAGCTACGCGAACGGAACGGCCAGTACCATGAGGCAGTACCGTTGCACCACGCACGTTCTGGTCAGACTTACGAGCGTCGATGCCGAGATTAACAGCAACGTCAACGCTTTCTACGAATTTAGCGGTAGCCAGCTCTTTCAGCAGAACAACGGCTTCGTTAATGTCATACTGCTTAGTTGCATCCACTTTTTCGCGGATTGTGCGCATGCGCTTGGTCAGTTTAGCCATCGATTAACCCTCCACTACCAGGCCCATGGAACGAGCAGTACCTTCAATTGAACGCATCATTGCGTCAACGCTAGCACCGGTCATATCCGCAGCTTTAGTTTCAGCAATTTCACGAACCTGCGCGCTGGTCACTTTACCAACTTTGTCTTTGTTCGGTTTGCCGGAACCCGATTTAATGCCCGCAGCTTTCTTCAACAGAACAGCCGCTGGAGGGGTTTTAGTAACGAAAGTGAAGGAGCGATCAGAATAAACAGTGATCACAACAGGAATTGGCAGACCTTTTTCAATGCTATCAGTTTTAGCATTGAACGCCTTACAGAATTCCATGATGTTAACACCCTGCTGACCCAGAGCAGGACCTACTGGAGGGCTTGGGTTAGCCATACCAGCTGCAACCTGCAACTTGACATAGGCCTGTACTTTCTTAGCCATTGATAATTTTCCTCTATGTGGGTGGTATCGCCTTTGATTTAAAAGGCTCCCCTGTAATTTCAGCCCCGCCTTATCCAAGCCAGACTACTAAAAAACAAAAGGCGCGAAATTGTATGTTAATTTCTCACCTATTGCAAGCCAGCAAAAGATACGCTCGAAAATTACGCCTTCTCTACCTGGCTGAAATCCAGCTCAACCGGTGTCGCACGACCAAAGATAGAAACTGAAACTTTCAGGCGGCTCTTCTCGTAATCGACTTCTTCCACAACACCATTGAAGTCTGCGAATGGACCATCGCTGACACGAACCATTTCGCCTGGTTCGAATAATGTTTTTGGCCGTGGTTTATCACCAACCTGCTGAAGACGATTCATAATCGAATCAACTTCTTTATCACTGATTGGTGCCGGACGGTCAGATGTACCACCGATAAAACCCATGACGCGTGGTACGCTGCGAACGAGATGCCATGTTGCATCGTTCATGATCATTTGTACCAGCACATACCCAGGGAAGAATTTACGTTCACTTTTGCGACGCTGGCCACTACGAATCTCAACAACTTCCTCTGTTGGCACCATCACTTCGCCAAAAGAATCTTCCATATCATGTAGTTTGATATGTTCACGTAAAGATTGTGCAACACGACCTTCAAACCCGGAAAATGCCTGTATAACATACCAACGTTTTTTTGGGGAATCTGACATCTTAGAACCTCAGGCCTGTAATAAATGAAACTAAACGCACCAGGATACCGTCAAGACCCCAGAGGATCAAAGACATCAATGCAGTCACGGCCGCAACAATCAAAGTCGTGTGCAGCGCTTCCTGGCGAGTCGGCCAAATGACTTTGCGCATTTCAATGCGGGCTTCACGAGCGAAAGCCAGTGTGGTTTTACCTTTTGCAGTCCAGAGCGCAGCCGCTCCCGCAAGAGCAACAATAACAACAACCGCCATCGCGCGTAGAGGAAGGCTATACTCCCGATAAAGGTAGTTTCCAACGATAGCAACCGTTAATAAGGCTGCCACTAATAGCCATTTCATTACTTCAAGACTACGCCTGCTTTCTTGAGCATCGCTATTCGTACTCATAAACCAACCTGTAACTATGATTTAAATAGATAGCCAGCTTGCCTCGCAAGAGCAAAACAAATCAGACCGAACCAAAAAATTTGAGTGATTGTATCTGACTTGGCGCCATAATTCAGTATGACATTGTATATCTGAGAGCGATATAGCCAATTCGTTGCATCAGAGCCTATCTCACCAATAATTAAAAACAACTATTGATGAGATAGGTTCTTATTAAGACAACGTACAAAAAGGGCATCGGTTGATGCCCTTTTAGTGTAATCACATCAAAAAATTATGCGATAACTTTAGCAACAACACCAGCACCTACTGTACGGCCACCTTCACGGATAGCGAAGCGCAGACCCTGGTCCATCGCGATTGGTGCAATCAGGGTAACTTTCATCTGA
>NZ_JAXBVE010000041.1:0-39489 GCF_035181445.1 Photorhabdus africana | reverse complement strand
GGCGCTTTAACCTTAAAAAAACATTCGAACAGCTTATTTATTCATGTATCCGGGCAGCACCTATACCTGAGTATTTACTCAAGCTAGCTGAGATTCGATGGTAATCAGGAATTTTAATACTTATAATTAAGAAGCATTGTAAATGAGTTTAATAAGTATTTTGCATTTATCTATTTGAATTATATTGAGAAATATTAGATAGCATTTCGTAATACCGATACAGTAGTTAATTTGATTGATGTCTGAGTAGTGAAAGTTTGGTACCTGATAAACTGCACTAACCTTATGGTGTTGCTATGTATAGCTTGTCTCCCTTATTGTACAAGGCGTTTTGCAAAGTGATCTACTATTTTGAAAGCTTATTTAAATCCATAATTGGAGGCTCAATATGTATATAGAAATACTTAGTAAAAAGCTAGCGGCATTGAAAAAAAGTGGACAATATCGTGAGTTTGTTACATTAAATCGTATTCGTGGACAATATCCTTTAGCTAAACTAAATAGCTCAAATAATGGTGAGTCTGTTGTTGTTTGGTGTAGTAATGATTACTTAGGGATGTCTCAACATCCAGTTGTCGTTGAAGCTATGCATAGTGCGATTGATTTATTTGGTGCGGGTTCGGGGGGATCTCGTAATATCGGGGGTACTCACTATCATTATGGAGTTTTAGAATCTTCGCTAGCTGAATGGCATGATAAAGAATTGGCACTAGTATTTCCAACAGGATATGGCTCAAATGATGCAACGTTGCAGTGTTTATTACGTTTATTTGAAAACTGTATAGTTTTTTCTGATGAACTCAATCATGCTTCTATTATTAATGGTATATGTAGTACGAAGGTAGAACGTGCAATTTTTAGACATAACGATACAAAAAATTTAGAAAAGTTACTTGCGGAACAACCGTATGAACGACCAAAATTAATTGTTTTTGAATCGATTTACTCTATGGATGGCGATATTGCGCCAATTAAAGAAATTGTAGGCCTTGCTAAAAAGTATAATGCTTTAACATTTCTTGATGAAGTACATGCAATTGGTATGTATGGGCCTAGAGGTGCAGGAATTGCTGCTGACTTAGGTATTGCAGGTTCAATTGATATTATTCAAGGAACTATGGCTAAGGGAATTGGTATTATCGGCGGGTATATTACTGGTTCTGAACCAATAATTGATACAATTCGTTCTTTTGCTTCAGGGTTTATATTTACGACTTCATTACCACCAGCTATAGTGGCGGCATGTTATGCAAGTGTTGAGTACTTGAAAGTTTCTGATATAGAAAGAAAAAAACTACATAAAAAAACTAAAATGCTAAGAGATTCTTTCAATAAAGCAGGAATCCCGATCATGAATTCTAGTGAGACACATATATTACCTGTGTTAATTGGAGATGCAATAAAATGTAAAGAAGTAACACGTCAGTTACTTGAAAAACATAATGTTTATTTACAACCAATTAATTCACCAACTGTACCAGTTGGAACTGAGAGACTTAGGGTAAATATTACTCCTAATCATTCGGAAGAACAAATTATACAATTAACTAATGCGTTGACTGAAGTATTTCTTTCATTTGATATACCCAATAGATTTCAAATTACTTCGCAGCGGCAGGTAAGTAAATCCTCAGCCACACAACTAATTATGTGACTGGGGTAAAGCAATTGCATGAATGATCAAATAACACTGAGAAGGAATGACGATCAAATCATACTAAGGTCAGTGCTCATTAATCTGACTGAAATGCAATCTGTGTTTGTAAGACGTTCATGTGATTGCTTTGGTGACTGGGAAGAGTAAGCGTAGCCAACAAAGATATAACTTGAAAGATGAAGAGCATATATCCGTTATCTTTCAAGTTGCCTTTTTGTTGGCTGCACTCGCTCACCCCGGTCACATAGTTCTCTATGCTCCCGGGGATTCTCTCTCTTGCCGTCGCGATGCATCTTGAAATCCATAGGGTATATTAATTTGGGTCGCTTGACAGTTGCAGTAGAACTTTTAAATATCGCGCTCTAACGCAAAAATCAGATACAACAATTCACTAATAAATAACCTTCCTAAAATTCATTATTATTTATTCAACGTCTTATAAAAAACGCAACAATATAATTAAAAAATATTTTCATATGTAACTAATTAATATTGTTGATAATTTTAATTTAAATATACAAAAAATTAATTATATTTCAATGTCATCACTCATGTGATCCGCAATATAAATGAAAAATAAAGGGGATAATTATGACTACAACTACAAAGCAAATAAATGTTGACTATCTAATATTCACTAATATAAATAACAATGATATGTAACTATCACCTAAATAAAGTAATGCAAAATGACATCTGCCTTCGACTCGACCGTATGTGCGGGAATCCCTGCGGTAACTGAATACGTTCGTACCTAAAGTTATGGTCTTTAGGTCGGGAAGAATGTCAAATCTGTATCGACAAACGATAAACAGCTTTTCGCAGCGCGAAGGGTTTCGCTTAAAAACAGGCAAAGGAGCATTGCAATGGTTTCTATATCCAAAGACTTCACGAACCTGCTCAATACCTTGATAGATGGACAGATTGAGGCAGCAAGTCGTCAGACCGAATGGTTTAACATGAGGCCTGATGAGCGTGCTGACTACATCAGGCAAGTAGACGAGCGGTTACAGGAAATGCAGCAGAGTACGCTGAGTGTGCTGGCTGCCCAGCATTTTCAGATGCAGGACAACCCCGTTTCTGTCGGCGACCAGTTGCAGACATTGCAGCAAAGACGGCAGCAGATGAACGATGTGCCCGGCACACCGGCGATCAACGCTTACAAGCAGCAACTGGACCGCGACATCCTGTTATACAGCCGACAGCAGATGGCCATAACGCACTTTGACAGCACTTGGCGTAAAGCTTTGACCATGCTCAATCTCGGCGGCTCTAAGATCTTGAATACGACGACCTTGAGAGAGAATGCGGTGGGCAAGCAGGCTAAGCTAGATACCGAGATCAAGCGTCTGGAACAGCAACTGACTATACAGGTGGCTGACTCCACGTTTAGCCCAAAATACGTGATGCTGTTTTCCGAATTACAGGCCTACAAGGGGGTCAATGCTCGCTACAACGCCTTACTAAAAGCATCCTCTACGGAAGAGGCCGCAGCTCTCGGCGGGCTGACCACGGTGCCTCCGGCCTCCGATGATCTGCCGGTAAATATTTCGTTGCTGATGATGGAGGAGCGTCCTGGCTACATCCGCATGAACGTCGCACTAGTTAATGCCAGCACCGATGGCCGCTTCAAAGATTTCTTCCTAGAGAACGGCAGATTAGTTGTGTCGGCGGACAAGGTATTCAACTTCTCCTTCGGTACCGCAGCCCGCTCCCTAGCTTGGCAACAACAATACCGGCTCAAGAGTGAGCCACCATCCTTTCGCTCGCCGACCTATGCGCCAATTCGCTCGGTGCTGGTCAAAACCGAATTCGTCGAGAAGTACTTCGCCAACTACCTAGTTTCGGAAAGCACCTTGCGTGAAGGCTTCAAGGCGCAGTTGCTGGGTAACGGTCGCAAAATGCTGCTGACCAGCGTTGACCGTAAGGTGCCGAACCAGGTCGGGATTCAGATATCCGGCCAGGTTTCGAATACCACCATCACCCGTGAGGTACCATTGGCAAGCGCCTTGAGTGACCTGATCAACCAGAATGCTGATATCGCTAGCTTCCAGACTATCGGACTGGAGGGGTTTCGACAGAACGGTTACCACCCGGACCGTGACGGGCTTTTCGTTAATATCCATGAGCTGGAACGTTCAGTCGGTTTTGCCAGTCGTCAGTACTTGTTGGAAATGCCCCAGGACAACGGTTACCTATCTGCGACGCCTTTTGGGGTGATGAGCGTTGACGACAATAAGGTCAGCAGCAGTCACTTGAGCAAGGCGCAGACCGACACACTATATCAATACAACGCCGCATTTTTCGAGAAGCTGGAACAACTGCGTGACGGCGGTACGAAGGCCAGTCGTCTGTTCAAAGGCAGCGAAGATCGCAAGGCGTTCGAGCAGCAGCTGGTGCGTTTGCTCGAACGTAACCACATCACCCCCGCAGGGGTGTTGGCACCGGAGTACTTCCGTAACAACATGCGCGATATCAAGGGTAATAACCTAAACAAAGCACTGTGGGAACAGGCGTTCGCCGCTTCGGTCTGGCGAAGCAGCGATAATGACCCGCTGCTGTTCGGGCTGGCGACGAGACTGGTGAAGAACCCGGCTGTGGTTAAGGTCTTGCAAAATGGCTATGTGCAAAGTGACATTGCCCAGGCTAGGGGGCTATTGGCACCGTTGTACGAACAATGGCGCATTCGGGCCATCGAAGTGGAAATCCAGCGGGTTGCCAGCGCCAATGCGGCACAGCATCCAAGCAATCCGAAAGTACAGGTTTTCGATCAGGCTGCGGTTGATCGCTCGCTGGACGACAAACTGCTCACTCTGTTACTGACTGGTTCCCAGGGACTTGAGAGCGCCGATGCGCAACTGCGTCCGGCGGTTGAGGCGGTGCTGTTGAGCAATGAGGGCAGGAGCTTACGCAAACAGGTCTTGTTCCATGCTTTGCGTCCAGTAGCCGATAGCTTTTCCAAGGCCGCGGTCCCGGTCAATCCTCACGCTGCGCTGGGTGACGGCAAGGTCATGATTAATAACCGGTTGAATCAGCCCGATCCGTATCTGATCCTCAATACCAGCCTTGAGGAGCAGACGTATCACGAGGATTCGTACTTGATCAAGGATGATAAGTACCGCAGCTACAACCAGTTCCGTCCGGACCCGAAGAATGACGCCACACGCTACATGAATGACCTGGACACTCCATTCGTGGGGGGAATTTCCGGGACCACCCAGACTGTCAGCAATGCCTTGCCAGAATTGTTCGGTGGCGCGTTGAGCGTCAAGCAGTATTGGCAATTCCAGATGGCCAATGCGGCCTTCATGATCCGTAACGGTTATCACTCGTTCTTCGAAACCCTCTATGTCGCTGCGCGTTACGAACCGGAGGGTGCGGACAGTATCGGCAAGGACATGTTGCAGATGTTTGACAAGTACCGCGTCGAAGGCAGCAAGAGAGAGTTGCAGGGTGAACTGTATGACGGCGTGATGGCGCGGGTCTTACCGATCATTAATCAGGGCTTGCCAGCGGCTGACGAATTCCATCCACCGCGTTTTACCTACATGGGTCCAAAACCGGCGCTGCTGGGGCAGGCGGTGAAGGATCTCGAACTCAAGGCCGGGCTGGTGTCTGTAGGTGATGGATTTGAGCCCCGACAAGGCAGTGCCGACATCCATCAGTTTGCCACTGATCCTGCACTGTTCGCCAAAACCCATACCATCAGTGCTGAGATGCTGGTTAGGTCGGGGCGCCTCCCGGCAGAGGGGAGCGCCCAGTTGGTCAAGGTCGGGTCAGGCTTATACGAGATCGAGTACACTGAACAAAACGCCAATGGCATATCCTCAAGCAGCGTGTCGGCGCACTTCCTCGGCTACAATGGCTCGAATCAGGCCAATGCGGTACCCGCTTATGTGGACATTTCCAAGCATGCGGCCGCAGGGAGCTTTCTGTTCACTGGGACACTGTCGGGCGGCTCGTTGGTGGTGACCAGCCTCGACGCCAATACCTACCGGGTTTACCACGATGGCCGGTTCAACAGCTCGCTGCTGTATGACAACGTGGTGATGGCGGTCGACTACAAAGATTACCAGATATCCGGTACCGCTGAGGGTTTTGCCGCCGCGTACATGCAGTACGTCAATGGCGAGTGGCAACTGGTGTTTCAGCGCCAGGAATATCAACGAAACGGACAGATGATCTGGCCGAAGCTGCGCAGTGGTGCTGAGCCACTCTCGATCCAGGTCGCCGGCAGTCAGGTGGTGGAGCGTAACCTGGCCGAATTCGCCACCTACCGCGAACAGGTTCACCAACAACTGAAGACGGTGGCGACGCAGTTTGGGTTATCGGTCGAAGGAGTTACCGACGGCGTTTACACAGAGGGGGAGTTTTCTCCTGAGCATCCGGCGATTGCCGCATGGACCCGGTTGCGCGAAGCGGTTCAGGCCAAGGTCAAAGCTAACATTGACCAGGTGGCGGACAAACGCTACCAGCTCCAGGAAGCACGACGTACCTCAAGCGATACGGCCTTGATCGACCAGCAGCTCAAGCAGCTCAATCTTACACAGGATTACTACAGGGCGCAGTACGATCCAGTATTGCGTGAAGCCGGTTCTGTCGAAAAGACTTGGCTCTGGCAGCAGATCAAGGCCAAAGACGGCAGCGTTGCGGTGGTACGGATTGACGATACAGCCATTCAAGGCGAGGAGCGCACTAGCAGCGTGGGAGAACGTTACGCGGCCTCCGAGGCCTATCAGCGTGGGGCACAGGGTACCGGGTTCAATGATGGTTTGCGTAACTTCCGGGAGATCAAGATCCCCGGAGTGGATGATAAAATGTCGGTTCTGGAGATGAAGCGCCTGTTTCTTGAAGGAAAACTTACCCACGAGCAACGGGGTGCCTTGAGCGGTCGCATCACCGAAATCAGCCAAGTCGAGTACATCGACAAGGTACTGAGACAGACCGCAATGTTCAGTGAGGACTTCCATGACGTCGGCAGTGTTTTTGACCGCTTAGTACCACAGGACTTTTATCTGTCGCTGGTCGGTGACCGAACCGGTGGCCGTTGCTACCCTTTGGTCAGAACTATGGCTGTGGCATTGGCGAGTGGTGGAGAGGCCGGCATCAACAGCTTGGTACAAAAGCTGTTCTTCGCCTCCGCCGACCCGCAGGCGGGCAGCTCCACGCTGCTCAAGAACAGCCTGATCAGTCTGCACTATAATGTCGAAGCCGTTCAGGCTTCCACGGAGCTAGGCCAGTTCAATTTGTCCGGGGTGGTGTCGCGACTGGCCGCAACAACCGGCACCTCGATGTTTGCACTCAATACCCAGAATCACTCGATGATGGTAGGGAGCACTGTCACGGCCGAAGGCCGTCGCTACTACTTCTATGACCCGAATGTTGGGATTTTTGCCTTCGACAACACCAAGAGTCTGTTCAGGGCTATGGTGCAGCACTTGGTGGTGCGCAGGCTGGCCGCGCACTATGGCTCGTTCGGCAGCAAGTCGGCGCCGGCCTTCAACCTGATTGAGATCGATACCGGCAAGATGGCTGAGGTATCTGTAGGCAATGGCCTGAACGTGGCCGACCTGACCCGGTTCGAGGAACTGGCGAGTGTCATCGAGCAACGGCGGCAGGTCGAGCAGGTGGTGAGTGTACAAGAGCGGGTCATGGAAGACTTGCGACTGAGCCCTGCACTGAAGACCTTTGATGCCGAGCAATGGGGCGCACGGTTCGAAGCAGCCAGTGCCCGGTTGGCGCAAGAGCACCAACTGGACAGCCGCTGGCTACCGATTATCGCTACGACGGAAGACCAGAGGGAAGGTCGCTACCGGGTCCAGTTCATTAACCGTGACCAACCCGAGCAGACTCGCTGGTTGATCACCGGCGATAGCACCTTTGTCGAATTCCGGCGCTTCATCGATGAGCACATGGGTGTACTGAACGAGCATTTTACCCTGGAGCACGGCAGGATGCGTCCTCGCGGCGGAGTTGGTGAGGCCGCTCCGGTGGATGGGCTGAACGCTGGGTTTGCGGTTCAGACGCTGATCCAGTGGTTTGCCGACAAGAACCGCCACGATGCGGCAAGCGGAGTGATTTCGCCTGATCTGGCCACCGCGCTCAAGGTCCATAGCTACCTCAACTTGGTCCAGATGGCTCACGGTGGCGTACAGGATATAGCCAAGGTCACCGCGTTGGTGCGTACGGCGCTGCGCGGTGAAGTGGTGGCTGCCGAAACCTCGTTAAAGGACTTTGCTTCGAATCTGGGCCATACCGTCAACGAAGGTGCTGGTGTGTTGTTTGGTGGAGCTATGGTCGGTCTGGATGCTTATGAACTGGCCCACGCTGAGAACGATGTGCAGAAGGCGGTGTTCGGTACCCAGTTAGCGTTCGACTCGGCGAGCTTCGTCACTGGTGCTGCCGGGGTGGGGGCTGGGTTGGTCGGTGCTTCGACAGCCGGGGCGGTACTCGGTGGGGCCAGCGTGATCCTTGGTGGGCTCGCGGTGGGCTTTACGGCACTGGCTCAAGCCTTTGGTGTGGTAGCCGAGGATGCCAAGGCGGTAGGCCGTTACTTTGATATGATCGACAAGGCGTACAAAGGCAACGGCTATCGTTATGACAACAAGAACAAGGTGCTGGTGCCTCTTGCCGGGGCGGTGATCAAGAGCCTTGACTTGCGCAAGTACCAGATCAGCTTCGACAGCCAGTATATCTACCGCACCCATTCGGGCTCTACCGGTTCGGGGGAAATCAATTACTTCTTCTGGGTCGGTGACTTTCCGCGAATGGTCCACGACCGTGGTCAAGCGATCGAGGTACGCAGCGGTATTGGTTACAAGGATATCTCCCGGCCTCTTGAACACGGCGACAGTAATGTCGTGATCTTGCCGGGTACGCCCAAGTCCTACATCAGCTACGAATACATGCTACTTCCCGGTGCGACTACACGTCATGATGCTGGCTTCGACGTGATCCGCAGGCTGGAGGAAGACAAGCGGTTTGACTACGACTTCTATATCTTTCCGGGTGAGGAGACAATCCGCAGGATTCGTCATGAGTACGTCGACACCCCAATTGAGGTGATACTTGATCAACGCAACCGGCAACTGGTGGTGCCCGAGCTACCCAAAGAGCTACACGGCTTTTTGCGCTACGAGATCAAGGGAGCGGGTGGCGAGTACCTGATCGGCCTCAACGAAGGCACCCAAATTAAGCTCACGAGCGATAGCGCCAGTGCATTGTCGCGCTGGATCATCGATAGCAGTCAGCTCGCCAGTGACCGTATCAGCGTGTCGAAGAACCAACTGGTGGTCGGCGGGGTGGTAGTCGAACTCGATCCGACCCAGAACGGGCAGGTATTGGTGGTCAACGGCAAGGGCGAGGTACGCGAAGTTGACTTTGCCGACCTGACAACTCAGGTGGTAAGCGAAGATGCGAGCAAGTGGCAGGTGCCTAGCCAGCAAATCGAGCAGCATCTGAGCGATCTGGCCAAAGCGCATCAATTGCACGGGCAGTACGTAGTGGTGGAGAACTACAGCCACAACGGGCGAGATGTTGGTCGAGCGTTCTACGATGTAGGCAAGGAGCGGATGTTGTTCACCAACACCCCCCACGAACAGACCAAACATGCCCAACTGGGTGCGGTGATGGGTGACCATGCCTATTTCTACGACGCCGACAATGCGGCAGCGTGGCGGGTAGACATTGCCACCGGACAGGTCGACGCGCAGTTTGATCCTTGGTTTAATCAAAATGCGGGTAAGATCAGTCGGCTATGGCAGGAGGGAGATGCAGTTTACTTGGCGCGCCGTTATCGACTAAAAGAGAAGGAGGCTGAATTAGTGAAGGAAGCTGAACTGTGCTATCGGATCCTCGATGATCGAATGGAGTTGGTCAGTGCGGTGGGTGATGATGCGCTGCTCCAGCTTTTAGCACGTACCAGCCAGCATAGTGATGAGCTCAAGACTATACTCAAGGGCTACTACGAGAGCAAAAGTATACAGCGTGAGACGCCGACGTATACGTTGGGCGCACGGCTGATCCAGCCGACCAGTGCGGCGCTGGTCACGGTGTTCGGTGTGGATGCGACTGGCGTGGCGCACCGCTACTGGATACGCCCCGGCGACGGGACGCTGATCAAGCCGAATCTGGCGCCACCGGCAGATCAGGCCCCTCACTTTAAAGAGTACGAACAAACCCGCAGTGCCTGGCCGATCCCGGCCGACTTGGTATTAGCGGGGAGCATGCCGCAGCACGGCGGTAAAGAGGTGTTTTTCTTCTACAGTAAAGAGCAAAAGGTTCTGTTCCGACAGGAAGGTCCCGGGCAGGCTGTTCTCGACGCTAGCCATCCCACTGCATTGCGCATCAGTACTCCAGCGTTAGCCAACTTGGTCAACCTGAACGGTAGCCTGCTTGCCATCACCGAGGATGGGCGTGTGGCTCGGCTCGATGCACTGGGGCAGCTTAACTACGAAGCGGTTAATGAGCATTGGCTCAAGGGACGTACCCACTGGTGGCAGGACCTGGCTAGCGTCGCCGACGGCAGAGCTACTTTGGCGGTGTTCGGAATCAAGGGTACCGACGGCAAGAGCCTGCTGCCAGTGTGGTACCACAAGGGTCAGGTAATAGTGGCCTCGGCTCCTCTGCAAGACAAACGTTTGCAGTTCTTGGGTTTTGAAGTGGATGGCTCCGGTGCGCGGCTGTTCGAACCCGCCAGCGGCAAGTTGTATCGTCAGCCGCCTATGACTGCCGATGCGCTGGCTGCCGCGTTTGGTACCGACGAGGTGCTTGACGTCTCGTCACAGCTTCCCGCCGCCGGTGAGCTGGCGTCTGGACTGCACCTCAAGGCGGTGGAGCAAGTCGATGTCGGGCTACGACTGACCACCGTCAAAGGCGAGATCCTATTGCGAACCAATGACGGCAAATTGCAGCTAGTTGCCGTCGACAAAGGCTGGCAACAGGACAACTTCGCTCGTCTGCCACAGGCACTTGCTGAGGTTGCTGGTAAGTGGCGAGCCAAAGGCGTGCTGACCTTGCAAGGCGATGACACACAAGGTTGGTTCGATGTCGACAGTGGTCAAGTGTTCTCCTGCGGTAGCATCCAGGCTAAAGACAATCTGCGTTTCATTGGAATTGCTGCCGGGAAGAAGGGCGCGTATGTGTACAGCCCAACGGACCAGGCACTGTACCGGGTCAAAGATGATAGTGTGCAGAAGCTGAATTATTACACTAGTGTCGAGCGTATTGGTTCGTCGCTGTTGATTCGGGGCGGAGGCGAGGGCGGTCGCTGGGACGACTTGACCTCACCGCTGATCGCCGGTGTCGACAGTGTGGTGTTGCATGGCGGTGCTGATAACGATACCTACCGCCTCAGCCAAGAGATGTGGTCGCATTACCGCACGGTTATCATTGACAACGATGACCCGGGCCAGGCTCTGGACCGCTTGATCATGCCGATGGTTGATGCGGAAAAAATCCTCGTTAGTCGCCATGAGGATAACTTGATGCTGACTGACTCGGCCAATGGCACGACCTTGGTGGTGCGCAAGGTGTTCGGTAGCCAGGCGGTGACGCACCAGCATTTGCAAATCGAGCTGGAAGGTTCTTCGTCGGTGATCAGAGTGGATCACTTGGTCAAGGACTTTATCCGGCGAGGTTACACCAATAGGGAGCTGGTAGAACTATCTTGGGCCAGTAGACAACCCGTCATCGTGCCCCATGCGATTCATCCCGTTGCTGCTGTCCCGGACACGGAGGGGCCGAGCCTAGCGAAGCTGAGCGGGGCTATGGCCTCGTTCCCTGATATCGGCGGTGCCCGCGAGCACCTGCCGCAAAACCGTCGGGCCGCGCAGGCGGCGCTGGTGCCGCCGCTGTCTTGAGTTAGCAACAGAAACCACAGGAGGGGCGTAAAGCCCTTCCTGTCTCCGGGCACCGGTCGAATCATTCCTTCTGTAGAAGCAGATCATGATCAAACCTATCGAAGGCTACGGTCAAGTTATTGCAAGGTGGTGAATACATTCCCGATGTTTTCAGGTGTGAACAATCGGCCTGCTTAAGTGATTCTCCAGCAGGTACTGGCATTGCGTGGATATGTGTTGCATCAGGTCGGGCTGAAAGGTGTTAGGTGTTACTTGGAATAGTAAGATTGCGCATTTACTGGAGTGTGAGTTGATGTTGTATATTGATGCTGAGCCACAGAGAGAAGAATGTTAATAGGATAAAACAGAATATTCTCGCTGCTGGCTGAACCTGTCTTTTCTACATAAATTCCTTGTTACAAGATGGGGAATCTTTTATAACTAACCCTATTCTGATTAATAATAAGAAAGCCGAGCAACTAATAAACAATATTGTGTTAATTGATTGATTTTAGTTTGGATGGGTTGACAGTTGCAATAGAACTTGTAAGTATTGCATTTCAGCAAAAAATGGATGCCTAAATTCTTAGGCATCCTAGCTTGGTAACCCTTATGTTCAGTTCAATATCGAAATACTGAAAAGCTAGACTAACCACAGTTATACATTCGGGTTCTTGTATTGACTGTCCGTTGGAATTTTTCTTCAACAAACAGGCTTTGAGTTGGTGCCCGGAGGCGGAATCGAACCACCGACACGAGGATTTTCAATCCTCTGCTCTACCGACTGAGCTATCCGGGCAACGGGGCGCATTAAACCGTATTCAGCCTAAGTCGTCAATGCCTTTCTGATAAAAAATGATAAAAGCGGATTGATTGCTTTCTTTTTGCTCTGAATTTGTGTGGTTGTTCATCTTAGGCTGATTTTTGTTAACTTAACGCACCATTTTTGCGACATAAGGCAATAGCTAAAACATCTTCTGCCAGCAGTTTTGCCGTAGTGATATCACCAATATCCCGTTTGAGTAGTAGCTTACTCAGGCAACCTTCCAGAATCAGTTCCATCTGTTTAGCAACGAGTTCGCTATCTTCAATATCCAGTTGATGTAATAGCTCAGTGGTATAACGGGAAGAACTCTGTTTTTGTAGTTCAGCTAATTGATGGATAGGGTGGTCAGGTTCAGGGAATGCGCTACAGGCTGCGATAAATAGGCAGCCTGGGTAGCGTTTCTCTTTTACTTTTTCATCAAGGGCTGTGTAACGAGCCAGTAGCTTCTGCTCTGGTGTCAGAGTTTCATCCAGTAATATTTGTCGCTGCCAGACTTCAATCTGTTGGCCGTGATAACGTAGACAGTCATAAAGTAGAGCTTCCCGATCGGGCCAGAACTGCTTGAGATATTCGATATCCATGCTAAGCGAGCCAAAAAGCACCTCAGTTGTGATGGATAAGCCATGTTGCTCCAGTAAGTTTAAGGCATGACTAAGAACTTGTTCTCGTTGCATGGTGTTTTCCTTCTGAATCATTTTGGCAGATGTTGCAAATGCTCGTTAAAGCGGGTTGCATCCATAAAACCATTTACCCGTGAATCGGGGATCTCTTTCCCCTGAGAATTAAAAAACAAAATAGTCGGCAATCCCCGAACGCTAAGTTTCTCTAAAAGCTGCTTCTGTTGCGGGCTGTTGTTCGTGACATTGGCCTGTAACAGTAAGGTATCCCGCAGTTGTGACTGAACTTGTGGATCGCTGAAAGTATATTTTTCAAATTCTTTACAAGCGGTACACCAGTCAGCATAGAAATCAAGCATAACGGTTTTATGGCTGTTTTGTGTCATTATCTGTTCTAATTCCTGCCAGTTATTTATCTGGCGGAAGTTGAGACTATGTTGTGATTGTTGTGTGACCGTTGTACCCCAAAACCAATCTTGCAATGGACGGGTAGCTATTAGCATCAGAACTAACAATATCAGTTGTATGACTCGTACCCAACCGTTTTGGCTTCTAATCGTCAGAACAAACCCCCATCCTAGGAAACTGACTGCCAGCAGGCTCCATAATCGTATTCCCCATGCATCACCGATAACCCTTTCCAGCAGGAAAACGGGTAGCGCAAGAATAATGAAGCCAAAAGCTTCTTTAACATACTGCATCCAAGGCCCACTGCGTGGCAGGAGTTTGTGACCAAATAGGGTGACGGCAATGAGCGGTAATCCCATTCCCAAAGCATAAAGATAAAGGGTTAGGCTACCTGCCACGGTATTACCACTTTGAGCAATGTAGAGCAGAATCGCACTTAAAGGGGCGGTAGTACAAGGAGAGCAAATTAATCCCGCTAACGCACCCATAGCGAATACACCGAAAAGTGAACCGTTTTTTTGCTGGTTACTCCAGTTGACTAAGCGCGTCTGAACAGCGGAAGGCAGTTGCAGAGAATAGAGGCCGAACATCGACAGTGCCAGTAGAACAAACAATGCTGATAAGCCGATCAGTACATATGGATGTTGCAGTGTGGCCTGAAATTGTAGACCCGCCGCTGCTACAATCAATCCAAGTAGCGTATAGGTGACTGCCATGCCTTGAACATAGCTTAGCGCTAACCAAAATATCTGTTTTAGGCTTTTAGGGCGTTGGCTGCCAAGAATAATGCTGGAAATCAATGGATACATCGGTAGTACACAAGGTGTAAAGGCGATACCGATGCCAATCAAAATTGCCCAGAGTGGTGAGAAAGGTAAATGTTGTTGATCATTTGATGCACTTTCTGGCGTTTTTTGGACAGGTTCAGTAGGTATGGCGTCAGTTGTCTTTGATGGAATAACTGTACTCAATGGAACAAGGCGGGTTTCAGGTGGATAGCAATATCCTGCGGCGGCACAGCCTTGATAAGTGACAACGATATTAGAATTGTTGTTCGCCTCTGTAACAGGAACATTGACGATGAGTTGTTGGAAATAAACTTCAGTTTCACCAAAGAATTCATCTCGATGAGCTGTACCTTGTGGCAACGTGATTTTACCTAGTGTGACTTGTTGCGGCTCAATATGAAGTTGTTTGCGATAAAGGTAATAACCCGGTTTGATCTGCCAGTCTAAGGTCAATTTGTCGCCTTTTTGCTGAAAATCAAACATGAATGCCTGATCTACTGGCAAATATGGGTTTTGCCCCGGCTGTTCAAACAGTGCGTTTGCTGCCGCTGGGGTAAGAAGGGGGCTGCAAAGCAGCAAAAATAGCATCAGAGTACGTTTAATCATAAAGATAATGATCGCTAATCGAATGAAACAGACTCAGCACTATAACCGAAGGCGGCCAGACCAGAAAGTGTTCTGGTTAAGATTAAAACAGTTATCGAAGGTTTTCAGAGAAAATATATCGCTTGGGAGAGAGTATGCAGGGGCGGTATACGCCCCTGGATTAAGTGGTTATTGGCAGCCAGAATTAGAGGATCATACTGCCGAATAGGAAACCGAAGGCAACAGCTAGAGCAACCCCAATGGTGCCAGGGATAAAGAATGGATGATTAAATACAAAACGGCCGATACGGGTCGTGCCGGTGTCATCCATCTGAACTGCGGCAACCAAGGTTGGATAGGTAGGCAGAATAAACAACCCAGAAACCGCTGAGAAAGAGGCGATAGCTGTCAATGGTGTGACGTTAAGAGCCAAAGCCATCGGCATCAACGCTTTTGCGGTGGCTGCCTGAGAATAGAGCAGGGCGGAACAGAAGAAGAAAATAATCGCTAGCAACCAAGGTTGAGAGTGGATTAAGTCTCCAGCGGTGCCTTTAATCCAATCCATGTTCGCCTGTACAAAAGTATCGCCTAGCCATGCAACACCTAGAATACAGATACATGCGCTCATACCCGCTTTAAAGGTACTGGAGTTCAGAATGGCGTCAGTATCAACTGAACAGAACATCGTCGTGATAGTTGCGACACTCAACATAATGATCAGGATGGCGTGAGTGGTGTTCATCAGGGGTTTTTCAACCAGACCGATGCTTGGGCTATTGACGATAGCATAAATAACAACACTGATAACACCGGACAGGAATAACAGAACGGAAGTTTTAGCCCTTGGTTTAATCTCAATTTGTTTGCTGCCACGCAGAGTTACCAGCTTGTCTTCCAAGCGCTTTAAGTAAACGGGGTCATCAGACAACTTGGAATTAAACGCCCAGGAGATGATGAAAGACATCAGAACGATAGCGGCGAAAGTGGATGGTAATAGCACCATTAACAGATGGATATAGCTAACGCCGTGGCCTTCCATCAGAGAAGACATATAAACGACCGCCGCGGAAATTGGTGAGGCGGTTATGCCAATTTGGGCCGCTACAACCGCAGTGGAAAGTGGACGGCATGGCTTAATGCCTTGCTCTTTCGCAACTTCGGTAATAACAGGCAGTGCTGATAGAGAGATATTACCTGTACCTGCAAACAGTGTCAGGAAATAGGTAACGATAGGTGCGAGTATCGTGATGTATTTTGGATTTTTACGCAGCAGTTTTTCAGTTTGCTGAACCAGATAATCCAGACCACCGGCGACCTGCATTGCAGAGATAGCGGCGATAACGGCCATAATGATGGAAATAACATCGAATGGGATATGCCCTGGTTTAACGCCAATTACAGCCAGCACCAGAACGCCAAGCCCACCGGCGAATCCAATGCCAATTCCCCCTAATCTTGCACCCAGGAAGATGGCCAGCAGAACGATAATCAATTCTACGGCTAACATAATAGTGACTCCTTGAAATAATTAAAAATTTGAAAATTTTAGGTTAATACTTTGTGCATGTAGGGAAGTAAAAAGGCACGCTATCCAGTTGGAGTTGCGTGCCTTGTTGCTAAGAGCTATTTTTTATTATATTCAACAACTTAATCGTCAAATCGTTTTGCCTTGTAAGATGGACATTTTAGGTTCTCTACAGAGAAGATGTCATCCAATTGAGTTTCGGTCAGTAGGCCTCGTTCCAGCACGACTTCACGAACACTTTTACCGGTTTCAGCGCAAATTTTACCAACAATGTCACCATTGTGGTGACCGATGAATGGGTTCAGATATGTCACGATACCGATCGAGTTGAATACGAAATTTTCGCAAACTTCTTTGTTAGCCGTGATGCCATTAACGCATTTTTCTACCAGGTTGCGGCAAGCGTTGCTTAGCAGAGAGATAGATTCAAACATGGCCTGACCGATAGCCGGTTCCATTACATTGAGCTGTAACTGGCCTGCTTCGGATGCCATAGTAACACAAATATCGTTACCAATAACTTTGAAGCAAACCTGATTCACAACTTCTGGAATAACCGGGTTCACTTTTGCCGGCATAATAGAAGAGCCTGCCTGTAATTCTGGTAGGTTGATTTCATTCAGGCCAGCACGGGGGCCAGAAGAAAGCAAACGCAGGTCATTGCAGATTTTAGACAGTTTGACAGCCAGGCGCTTCAGAGCACCGTGGACCATAACATAAGCCCCACAGTCAGAGGTGGCTTCAATCAGGTCTTCGGCGGGTACGCAAGGTAAACCTGAAACTTCCGCCAGTTTTTCAACCGCTAATTTCTGATAACCTGGTGCTGTATTCAAGCGGGTACCGATAGCAGTAGCACCAAGGTTAACTTCCAGCAGTAATTCAGAGGTTCGGTTGAGGTTTTTAACTTCTTCTTTCAACAGGATAGAGAATGCGTTGAATTCCTGCCCCAGTGTCATGGGAACAGCATCCTGTAATTGGGTACGACCCATTTTTAGGATGTCATTAAATTCTTTGGCTTTTTTATCGAAACCTACAATTAACAGCTCAATAGACTCGATCAGTTTCAGGATGGAGTTATAAACCGCGATGCGGAAGCCAGTTGGGTAGGCGTCGTTAGTTGACTGGCTTTTATTCAGATGGTCATTGGGATTCAGGTACTCATATTCGCCTTTTTTATGGCCTAACAGTTCCAGACCAATGTTTGCCAGAACCTCATTGGTATTCATGTTGAGTGAAGTACCGGCACCGCCTTGAAACACATCAACCGGAAACTGATCCATGCATCTGCCGGTATAGAGCACTTCGTCACATGCTTTGATGATGATGTCTGCAATTTTTTTAGGAATAGTTTGCAGCTCTTTGTTGGCCAAGGTTGCGGCTTTTTTTACCATCACCATGCCACGGATGAATTCGGGTACATCATTAATGGTGTTGTTACTGATATGGAAGTTTTCAATCGCACGTAAGGTGTGAATACCATAATAGGCTTCAGCAGGGACTTCTCGTTTACCTAACAGGTCTTCTTCGATACGAATGTTGTTTGACATGAGAACCTTCTTATTAGATGACGTTTTTACTGTCTAATTATGCGTTCATTAAATCATTATGTTGCCAACTGCAATAGTTATGATATGAACTTTTTATCACCGGATTGCCGGCGTGATCATATGCTGGTTAGCAATAAATGCATTGAATCTGGATCACTTTATAGTGGTATTTGTTTAGTCTGATTTGATATATGTGATATTTATCACAATTTTGTGTCTAATTAGAAAGATTTTCAGCGGATTGAAAACGATAGCTGTGACCCCAATTATATCTTTAATAAACTGAAAAAATATTAATTTGGTTGTCCCTTGGATTTTGTTGATATGATTTATTCAGGATACAACCTGTTCATCCAAATCAATTGAAGGAGCACCAAGTGCGTTGGTTGCCATTTATCCTGATATTTTTGCTTGTCTATATCGAATCAACCTTATTTGTGCGTGTTGCCTCTGAATTAGGTGTACTGTTGACTCTGTTACTGGTGTTGTTTACTTCTTGTATCGGTATCTCTTTGGTACGCAGTCAGGGCATAAAGAATTTTATCCAGATCCAGCAGAAGCTGATTAACGGGGAGAGTCCGGCTGCGGAAATGATAAAAAGCGTCTCTCTTTTACTGGCGGGTTTCCTGTTACTCCTCCCCGGCTTTTTTACAGATTTTCTTGGATTACTGTTGTTATTGCCACCGGTTCAAAAAAAATTAGTGATGAAACTGATGCCACATATCAATTTCTATCGTCCTCATAATAGTGGTGGGTTTAGACGGGATAGCAATACTTTTGAGGGGGAATACGAACGTAAGCAGGATGACCCCTCTCGAACGTTGAAAGACCATAAATCCGATGATGACGAGCATAAGCCTCATTGATAAGCGGTCGCTTTCTGAACGTTTGGTTTAATCATCGGTTTTTTTCTGTGGGCAAGAAAAAAGTAAAATATTTTTTTGCCTGCCCTTGAAGTATCATAAATAGGTCCCCATTTAATTTATTATGATACTGGTTTAATGAAAGTGTACTGGTATCAATCCTCTTACCTGATATGGACTTTCTTATAGGAGAGCTATCAATGAATATTCGTCCATTGCATGATCGTGTAATCGTCAAGCGTAAAGAAGTTGAATCAAAATCTGCTGGCGGTATTGTGCTGACTGGCACTGCTGCGAGTAAATCCACTCGTGGCGAAGTTCTGGCTGTGGGCAATGGCCGCATCCTTGAAAGCGGTGATGTAAAAGCACTGTGTGTGAAAGTTGGAGATATCGTTATTTTTAACGATGGTTACGGTGTTAAATCAGAGAAGATCGACAACGAAGAAGTGTTGATCATGTCTGAAAGCGACATTCTGGCAATTGTTGAAGCGTAATTGTTGCGCTTAGATCTTCTTAACTGAACGAATTTAAAGGAAAGAAACAATGGCAGCTAAAGACGTAAAATTTGGTAGCGACGCTCGCGTTAAGATGCTACGTGGTGTGAATATTCTTGCTGATGCAGTGAAAGTAACCCTAGGCCCTAAAGGGCGTAACGTTGTGCTGGATAAATCTTTCGGTGCTCCTGCAATCACTAAAGACGGCGTTTCCGTCGCTCGTGAAATTGAACTGGAAGACAAGTTCGAAAACATGGGTGCTCAGATGGTGAAAGAAGTTGCCTCTAAAGCGAATGATGCTGCGGGCGACGGCACAACAACAGCAACTGTATTGGCTCAGTCTATTGTTACTGAAGGTCTGAAAGCCGTAGCCGCTGGTATGAATCCAATGGATCTGAAACGCGGTATTGACAAAGCTGTGGTTGCAGCAGTGGCAGAACTGAAAAAACTGTCCGTACCTTGCTCAGATTCCACCTCTATTGCTCAGGTAGGTACTATCTCCGCGAATTCCGACGAAACTGTGGGTAAATTGATCGCAGAAGCGATGGATAGAGTCGGTAAAGAAGGTGTAATCACCGTTGAAGAAGGTACTGGCCTGGAAGACGAGCTGGATGTCGTTGAAGGTATGCAGTTCGACCGTGGTTACCTCTCTCCTTATTTCATCAACAAACCAGAAAACGGTTCTGTTGAATTAGAAAATCCATATATTCTTCTGGTAGATAAAAAAATCTCCAACATCCGTGAACTGTTGCCAGTTCTGGAAGGTGTAGCTAAGGCAAGCAAGCCTTTGCTGATAGTTGCGGAAGATGTTGAAGGTGAAGCACTGGCAACTCTGGTTGTTAATACCATGCGTGGCATCGTCAAAGTTGCAGCGGTTAAAGCGCCTGGCTTCGGTGACCGCCGTAAAGCGATGCTGCATGACATCGCTGTTTTGACTAATGGTAATGTTATTTCTGAAGAGATCGGCCTGGAGTTGGAAAAAGCAACGCTGGAAGATCTGGGTCAGGCAAAACGTATCGTTATCAACAAAGATACCACAACCATCATTGATGGCGTTGGTGAAGAAGATGCAATTAAAGGCCGTGTTTCTCAGATCAATCAGCAGATCAAAGAGTCCACTTCTGATTACGACCGTGAAAAACTGCAAGAGCGCGTAGCTAAACTGGCTGGTGGTGTTGCTGTTATCAAAGTTGGTGCTGCAACAGAAGTTGAAATGAAAGAAAAACGCGCTCGCGTTGACGATGCTCTGCATGCAACTCGCGCAGCAGTAGAAGAAGGCGTGGTAGCTGGTGGTGGTGTTGCACTGGTTCGCGTTGCAGCGGCTATTGTTGGTCTGAAAGGCGATAACGAAGATCAAAACGTAGGTATCCGTGTTGCAATGCGCGCGATGGAAGCTCCTTTACGTCAGATCGTTGACAACTCAGGTGAAGAGCCATCTGTTATCGCAAACAGCGTGAAAGCAGGTGAAGGCAACTACGGCTATAACGCAACGACTGAGCAGTATGGCGATATGATCGCAATGGGTATTTTGGATCCAACCAAAGTGACCCGTTCTGCACTGCAATTTGCAGCATCTATCGCTGGTCTGATGATCACCACTGAATGTATGATCACTGACCTGCCTAAAGATGATAAAGCTGATTTAGGTGCAGCAGGCGGTATGGGTGGCATGGGCGGTATGGGCGGCATGATGTAATAGCCGCATAGGTCGCTAGCCGAGCGGGTTACGTCCATAGTGGTCACCGATTAATATCGTGGTGAATATTCCCACCCCGCTAAAATAGCATTTAAAAAAATCCGATATCCGGGCTGAGGTTCAAGCCTGGATATCGGTCTCCGGGTCTGATTTCAGATAGGGGTGAAAGCCTGTATTTCCGTGATATTTATGAAAAACGTGCGTTGAAGTGATGTTGCTCTTGCTATAACGTTCCCTCTCCCTCTCCCTCTCCCTCTCCTTCTGTAGTGCTGCGATACTCGTGATTAAAGTTTGTGCAACACTGTTTCCTGCTCCTGCTCCATGTGAAACTGTGGCTTTACAAAGTGATTGTCCTCTTCATTAGCTTAAAAAGCGGTTCAAGGTGTTAAGTAATAAAGATGATTTGGCGTAGGGGAAATTCTTAAGGAAAAAAATATTTCCTTAAGCTTTAGAAAAAATGAGTTTATTAGACTAAAATTCATTTATTCATAGGACTTTGGAAAATAATTCAAATATCTATGCACAAATTCAATCGATCCACCGAAATGGCTGTATTCGTTCAAGTAATTGAGTCGGAAGGTCTCTCTGCTGCTGCTCGTAAGCTCGATATGACGCCGTCAGCAGTTAGTAAGCTTATTAATCGACTTGAGATGCGACTTGGTGTACGGCTGTTGAATAGAACGACACGTAAACTTCAGTTAACGGCTGAGGGTTCTGTTTTCTATGAACGTAGTGTCAGAATTTTGGAGGACATCATAGCCGCGGAACAAGAAGCAAATCAGGGAACCGCGCTACGTGGACGGATACGTGTGAATTGTCATGTTGCATTTGGAAAACATTGCTTGATGCCTTTACTACCGGATTTCCTGCAACGCTATCCAGAGATCACACTCGACATCTCATTATGTGACTTGATAGTGGATTTACTTGATGATCGTAGCGATGTGGCGATTCGTACCGGTCCTCTGGATGATTCATGCTTCATGGTACGCAAGTTGGGGGCAAGTCGAATGGTTGTGGTAGGATCTCCTTCGTACCTTGAAAAGATGGGGATACCCTCTATGCCTGGCGATCTAGGGCGCTACAATCGACTTGGTTTTGGCTTTACCCGTCATATGAAAGCTTGGCCTTTCATCGATTCGGAAGAGTGGGGGCAACAATTACCTTCAGGGAACTTGCTACTTGGTGATGGAGAAACCATGCGTAAAGCTGCAATAGCAGGACTTGGCTTAGCACGATTAGCTCGTTTCCATGTGGATGCTGATATTCGGAGCGGTTTGTTGCTACCTGTACTTGAGAACTATAATCCTGGCGATAAGGAAGAAATATACGCAGTTTTTGTCGGCCAAGGTAGGCAACTCCCATCACGGGTACGGGTATTTCTGGACTATCTGACAGAGCGTATCCACATTGGTGATGGATGGTGATAGCCGGAAAATATGATGCCACGAAAATGTTTGATGGCCCATTATCGTGGTGTCAATGGAGGTATTTCTAGCCAAATGAGGCACAATTTCTTGAATCCATGTTAAAAAATTATCATTATTTACACACGACAAAATCCACATGAAATTCATATAAGTATAACCTCTTAACCCTATTAATATGTGGCGTTTTTATGGGATATAACGTCAGATAATTGCTCAATAAAAAATTGTCGTGAGATATACCCTATGGATTTCAAGATGCATCGCGGCGGCAAGGGAGTGAATCCCCGGGAGCATAGCAAACTATGTGACCGGGGTGAGCGAGTGCAGCCAACAAAGAAGCAACTTGAAAGATGACGGGTATATTATCAAATCAAAACTGTTGATAGATGTTCTAATAGTGTTTTGAGTGAGATGGTTTAAGTTTAATATCATTCGCAACATGGGAATTGAATTTATCAGATGGAAAAACAAGCATAAATATGCCAACAAGAAATATATGTTATACCCTATGGATTTCAAGATGCATCGCGACGGCAAGGGCGTGAATCCCCGTGAGTATAGCGAACTATGTGACTGGGGTGAGCGCGTGCAGCCAACAAAGAAGCAACTTGAAAGATGACGGGTATATTCAATATCTTCCTAGAAAGGGGTTAATGAATTAATTAAATATTTACATTATGACTTTTAGTATTGCATATAATAATATTTTTAGTGTTCTATCTGATAGTCAAGATCATGGATAAAAGGTTTTTTTGATAGATAATTTATGTATTGATTAATGAGTGATGTTTTTTGAAGATAAAGCATTTATTAAACTTATTCATGTTATTTATTCGATTATTTTTCTCTATTTTCTTACTGCATTCACCTTGGCATAAAATATTTTTGACCTAAACACTTTACTAAAGGATGACTGTATAAATTATTTTTTGCGATATTGGTGTACAACAAGGTATATTGATGATTAATTGTCGAATTTCCAACAATGGGTGAGGAAAAACATGCGAATTAAAGTTTTGCTCAGTGCTTCAGTATTGTTACTATTGGCAGGGTGTACAACGACTAACCAATTAACTTCTGGTGGTTCACAGGTTCGATTTGCTGATACTAAGCCAGGCAGCGAGTGCCAGTTATTAGGTGAAGTAACAGGTATTCAAAGCAATTGGATGACTGGTGTAAGTAATGAAAGCAGCTCAATGCGTGGGGCAGCCAATGATTTACGCAATAAAGCCGCAGTCATGGGAGGAAATGTGATTTATGGAGTTACCAGTCCGAGTGAAAGTCTGTTATCGAGCTTTGCGCCACTGGACAGTAAGATGATCGGTCAAGTCTATAAATGCCAGTAATGGCATTCGTAATTTGAATGATATGCCCGGCTGAAAAGTATCCGGGCATGAATTTTTTGTCACTTTTGTCTTAATCCCAAATCAAGAGGTGTCTTACTCGGTTCTCCACCGATTTCCCTTGCGAGACGTGGTACTAAATAACCGGAAATTTTTGTCAGTAATTCCCGGATAAGCCCCTTGGCTTCTTCATCACCGACCATAAAATGAGCGGCTCCTTGTACTTTATCCAGCACGTGAATGTAGTAAGGTAAAATACCTACATCGAACAGAGCATTGCTCAGGTCAGCCAGAGTATCAGAATGATTATTGATACCGCGTAACAGCACACTTTGATTTAGTAACGTAATGCCTGCTTGTTTCAGCAATATCATGCTATTCCGTAAGGATGGGTCGATCTCATTAGCGTGATTGATATGTGTCACCATGATCACTTGTAATCTCGATTGTGCCAGTCGATCGCAAAGCGTTGTTGTGATCCGGGCAGGAATAACGACAGGCAGACGAGTGTGAATACGTAGTCGTTTAATATGAGAAATCTTTTCCAGATTGCTGATTAACCAGTCAAGTTCGTGATCTTTTGCCATTAAAGGATCGCCGCCGGAGAAGATAATCTCATTAAGTTCAGGATGTTGCTGAATATAATCTAACGCTTGTTGCCAATTGCGTTTATTACCTTTGTTATCTTCGTATGGGAAATGACGTCGGAAGCAATAACGGCAGTTAACCGCGCATCCTCCTTTAACCAGCAACAGTGCGCGATTGCGGTATTTATGTAATAGACCGGGGACAGCACTGCGCTGTTCATCCAGAGGATCGGTAGAAAAACCCGGTGTAAGCGTGAACTCTTCTGGTGTCGTTATGACCTGAAGTAACAGAGGATCATTAGGATCGCTTACTTGCATACGCGCAACAAAAGCTCTGGGTACCCGTAGTGGAAACAGGCGACGTGCGTCACTCCCCTTGGTCAAGGTCGGGTGTTTATCTAAAGATAATAATTGTAATAATTCATCAGGATCGGTAATAACATCTGTAAGTTGTTTCAACCAGTCTTCTCTGATCATGATCTTTGGGGTTATAATATGCGCCATTTTTTGGCTAAGCCATTTTGTTCAAAAGAGGATCTCCATGGCTACTTATAGTACCAATGAATTCCGTTCAGGTCTTAAAATCATGTTAGATGGTGAGCCGTGCGCTATTCTTGAAAGTGAATTCGTGAAGCCGGGTAAAGGTCAGGCGTTTGCCCGTGTCCGTATTCGTAAGCTGATTTCCGGTAAGCTGCTGGAAAAGACCTTCAAATCTACTGACTCTGTAGAATCTGCTGACGTGATGGATATGAACCTAGCTTACCTGTATAACGATGGTGAGTTTTGGCACTTTATGAATAACGAAACTTTCGAGCAGTTAGCGGCTGATGAAAAAGCAGTTGGCGATAATGCGAAATGGTTAGTAGAACAAGCTGAGTGTATCCTGACGCTGTGGAATGGTCAGCCTATCTCGGTGACTCCACCAAACTTTGTTGAATTAGAAATTACTGATACTGATCCAGGTCTAAAAGGTGATACCGCAGGTACGGGTGGTAAACCAGCAACCTTGAGCACTGGTGCTGTGGTTAAAGTACCTCTGTTCGTTCAAATTGGTGAAGTGATTAAAGTAGATACCCGTTCTGGTGAATACGTTTCTCGCGTAAAATAATTACCGACGGTATTTGATAAAAGCCGCAGTTCTGGAAGCAGGCTGTGGTTTTTCTTAGACAGAGGGCATGGCTATTCATGTCTTTTGAGCTCACGATATTGTGTTATTGATACTGCCATTTTACACGGCTATAATTTATCACTGTTTCTAATGGTTATCCGGGACGACCTGGATATACTGCCGTTTTCTGGGGACGACTCCACAACACTATTATGGGGCGTTGATATGTCCTGGTTTTTTCTTGTTATTGCTGGTTTATTCGAAGTCGTCTGGGCGGTTGGCCTGAAATATACTCATGGTTTCACCCGGTTGATACCGAGCCTTATTACAGCCAGTGCTGTGGCGATCAGTATGGGATTGCTTGCTTATGCAATGAAAGGCTTACCAATAGGTACAGCTTATGCGGTATGGACTGGAATAGGTGCAGTGGGTACCGCTATTTTTGGCATTATAGTGTTTGGTGAATCTGCAAGTTTTGCCAGGATTTTAAGTTTTGTTCTGATTATCGCCGGTATTATCGGTCTGAAATTGTCCAGTTAATATTGAACTGCACTCCAAAGGTTTCACATTTTGGCAGTGCAGCTTCTATACCCGTCATCTTTCAAGTTGCCTCTTTGTTGGCTGCACTCACTCACCCCGGTCACATCGTTATCTATGCTCCCGGGGATTCGCTCCCTTACCGTCGCGATGCATCTTGAAATCCATAGGGTATATATGGGATATTCTTTATCAAGAAATACCGACTTTTCGTAGTCGTTTCATGCCTCTTCTCCAGATGCCGCCGCATTGTAGAAACAGTGTTCAGCTCGTTGCTATTCGACTACAGAGTAAAAACGCCGATGATAGCGACAACGCTCAGAATCGCTGCCAGGCCGTAGAAAATCCATTTACTCGCAGGGATATGAATTTTCAGGTCATGCATACTGTGGTGGATACGGTGTGAACCGCACCATAGTGGTAGAATAATCATCAGTAATAGGAATATACGACCAATAAGGCTCTGACAGAAAGCCAGAATTCGTGCGTAGCTTAACGCTTCCGGTGCTACTCCTAATGGTAAAAGGATGGCGACGAGTAAAATAATGGCTGGAGCCACAATTGCGCCCCACATACCACCGGCACCAAATAATCCCCAAAAAATCGGTTCATCGGAACGTTTAGGTATTTGATTCATTAGATCCTCCTTGAGGTTAAAGTAAGGCTATACCTAAGATAATCGTGGTGACGATAATAGTGACGGCCCATAGCAATTTGATTACTGGCCCAGAACCCATCTTTTCGCCTTTTATCACGATGTTAGCTGCTTTCGGCGCTAGCTCAAACCAGGTTTTAGTATGCAGCAGAGCACCTAGCAGAGTGATGATATTAATCAGCAGGATGACGGGATTTTGCAGGAACGTGACAAATTCATCCCAGCTTTGGGCACCACCTTTTAGAGCGAATAGACCGTATATCAGTAAGATACTGAACCACATAGTCGTCACTGCGGTACTTTCACGCAGGATATAGAAGCGGTAAAAGCCCAGTTTCTGCCACCAGTTGGGAGCCATGCTGCGGATATAAGGTTTGCGTTTAGTCGTCATTACTTTCTTTCTCCCCTTATTGTGGTTTTAGCATGGCGATCATGAAGTCTTTCGCGCTTTCGATCTTGCCTTGTTGGATAGCCGCCGCTGGATCGACATGTTTCGGACAGACCTCAGAACAGTAACCAACGAATGTACAGCTCCATACCCCATTTTGGCTATTAAGTTGGGGCATACGCTTCTTCTTACCGTGGTCGCGGTTGTCGAGGTTGTAACGGTGAGCCAGCGTGATCGCCGCCGGGCCGATAAATTCAGGGTTCAAACCAAACTGAGGGCAAGCGGCATAACATAAGCCACAGTTGATACAGCCGGAAAATTGATGATATTTTGCCATCTGTGCTGGAGTTTGAATATTTGGGCCTTCAGAAGGTCTACGGTCATTCCCAATGATGTATGGTTTGATCGCTTCCAGGCTTTCAATGAAGTGGGTCATATCAACGACCAGATCACGTTCAATAGGGAAGTTAGCCAGCGCTTCAACTTTCATTCCTTGAGGATAATCACGTAGAAAGGTTTTACAGGCCAGTTTCGGCACGCGGTTAACCATCATGCCGCAAGAACCACAGATAGCCATACGGCAAGACCAGCGGTAAGAGAGATCGGGTGCGAGATTGTCTTTAATGTAACCGAGGGCATCAAGTAGAGAAGTTTGCTCATCATAAGGAATTTCATAGGTTATAAAATGGGGTTTATGGTCACTTTCCGGGTTATAGCGCATGACCTCCATTCTCAGGGTGTTCATATCAACCATTCTCCTGCTCCTTATACTGTTTCTCTTGTGCCGCGGCTTCACCGCCATATACACGTTTTGCGGGTATGGACTTGGTGATTTTCACATCACTGTATTCTAGGTGAGGAACACTCTCAGGGTTATAGAAAGCGAGCGTATGTTTTAGGAAGTTTTCATCATCACGTTCGGTATAACCTTCATCCAGACGTTGATGAGCGCCACGGGATTCTTTACGGTTTATCGCAGAATGAATCATACATTCAGCTACATCCAGACTAAAGCCAAGCTCAATGGTGTACAGTAGATCAGTATTGAACACATTGCTGTTATCGGTGATTTTCACCCGTTTGAAGCGATCTTTTAGTTCAGCAATCTTATCGATAGTTTTTAGCATGAGTTCAGGGGTACGATAGATACCGCAGCCTTCTTCCATCGAGATACCCATTTCATCACGGATCTTCGACCAACTTTCTGTCCCTTTTTGTTTCAGTAAATTGTTCAAGCGTGCGACTACATCACGTGTTTGGGCATCCAATGTACGGTCATTAACGGGTTTGGTTTGTTGAACATGTTTTACTGCTTCTTCACCAGCCAGACGGCCAAAGACCACCAATTCAGCTAGAGAATTGGAACCAAGGCGGTTTGCGCCATGCAGGCCGACAGAAGAGCATTCACCAACAGCGAATAGCCCTTTAATACGGGTTTCACATTTCTGGTTAGTTTCGATACCACCCATAGTGTAATGTGCAGTAGGTCGGACCGGAATCGGCTCTTTAACGGGATCAACACCAACATATGCCTTTGCCAGTTCACAGATGAAGGGCAGGCGTTCAAGTAATTTCTTCTCGCCCAAATGGCGTAGATCCAGATAAACCACATTGCCACGTGGGGTTGAAATAGTACGACCGGCACGCCATTCATGCCAAAAAGCCTGAGAAACCTTGTCACGGGGACCCAGTTCCATATATTTGTTTTCAGGTTTGCCTAATGGTGTTTCGGGGCCGAGGCCATAATCTTGTAAATAGCGGTAGCCATCTTTGTTGACCAGAATTCCTCCTTCGCCACGACAACCTTCTGTCATTAGGATACCGGAACCCGGCAGACCGGTTGGATGATACTGAACAAATTCCATATCACGCAGTGGTACGCCGTGACGGAATGCCATGCCCATACCATCACCGGTCACGATACCGCCGTTGGTATTGTAACGGTATACACGGCCTGCGCCACCGGTTGCCATAATAACGGCATTAGCCCTGATCTGAATTTTGGTGCCTTCCATCATATTCAGCGCAACTAGGCCACGCGCTTGCCCTTCATCTACCAGAATATCGAGGACAAAATGCTCATCAAAGCGTTGAATTTGAGGATACTTAAGGGAGGTTTGGAATAGCGTATGTAACATGTGGAAGCCAGTTTTATCCGCAGCGAACCAAGTGCGTTCTATCTTCATACCACCAAAACGACGCACGTTGACGGAACCATCTTCCTTACGGCTCCACGGACAGCCCCACTGTTCTAGTTGGATCATTTCTGTCGGGCAATGTTCGACGAAATATTCAACAACATCTTGCTCGCATAACCAGTCACCACCGGATACGGTATCGTTGAAATGGAAGTCATAGGAGTCGTGAGCTTGGGTGACTGCTGCTGATCCACCTTCCGCTGCCACAGTGTGGCTACGCATTGGGTAAACTTTTGAGATCAGAGCAATCTTCATCTGAGGATTAGCCTCAGCGGCGGCAATTGCGGCTCGTAGGCCTGCGCCTCCGGCTCCGATAATCGCGAGATCGGCATTAAAGATTTGCACTGTGCTTCTCCATTATTTGAGTGAAATTAATTAGTCAGCAAAATTGTCGTAACTTTCCTAAATGTTGTTGTTATTTTTCATATGCAAAATTCTGTAGGTAAAATCTGGTGATTTAACGGTCAAGGGAAGCTGTTTATTACTGTTTACATTGAATTAAGTATAGCGGGTTCTAAGTGAGATAAATTTGATATGAAAGGGTATTTTGTCGGATTTGATCACTAAAACTTGATCTAAGACAGGAATTAGTGACTTTAATTTATCATTGACCGACAGAGCTATTACCTAGGGGGGAAATTGAGAGGATCACTTGTAGAGCTGACTATCAAGGCCATACAATATGAATTTGGCTTGAATGGTATTTTTTTTATCGATATTAGAAATTATTTAAATGCAGCGAGATTTAAAAGTTTTATTTTAATTTGATAATGTTGTAGTTAATAATTTTAAATTATTTTTTTATTTTCTATGATTGTTTTTTAAATTAAATATAGAAATGACTTCTGCTTGTTTTATGAATATTATAATTGAAAATAAAATAACCATATCATTAAAATCAGATGTGGAAATATAATTTTCTATTTGATTTTAATGACCTATTTTTAGTAAAGGAGTTTTGTTTTTACAGGTATAGGGATAAGTGACATTTAAATAGTTCTTCATGATGAAATTCATTTTGCTTAATTAATTTAATAAATCAAAATATATTTAAATAGGATAATGTTATGGGATTACCAAATATCACTATTGCATTACAGGCAGATAATAATCTCTACTTGAGTCGAGTAGATCAGATGGGGGTTCAGTATATTGAAGCTGCGAAATCAAGTATTGATGTTTATTCAACATTTACAGTAGAAGATGTCGGATGTAATGTGATAGCTTTACGTGCAGATAACGGGAAATATTTAAGTCGGGTCACTCTGAATGGCGTTGATTATATTATACCCTATGGATTTCAAGATGCATCGCGACGGCAAGGGAGAGAATCCCCGGGAGCATAGCAAACTATGTGACCGGGGTGAGCGAGTGCAGCCAACAAAGAGGCAACTGGAAAGATGAAGGGTATATTACTTATTTAAAGATAATTAGATAATAATAGGCTTTAGAGTTATTTATAATACTGAAATTAATGATTTTAAATAATTTTTATTTTATTTATAGTTTGTGGTTTTATAATTTAAATATGAAATTTATTTATGTTTAATGAATGTTATAATTAAGTCTTAAATACTTATATTACTCAAAATAAATACCAAAATATATTTTGGTATTTAATAATCTGATTAGTTGTATATATTTATTTAAAAGATTTGATGGTTACAAGAATAGTAAAATGAGATGTTTAAATTAATGCGCTATAAATAATATATTTAAATAGGAGAATATTATGGGATTATCAAGTAGTCCTATTGCATTACAGGCAGATAATGGGTTCTATTTAAGTCGAATTGATCGAGGAGGAGGTTTTGACTTTATTGAAGCTAATAAATCTATTATTGATATTTACACCAAATATTCTGCAACACAACTTAGCTCTAATAAGATAGCACTTCGTGCAAGCAATGGCCTCTATTTAAGTCGGATATCTCTGGCTGGTAGCAATTATATAGTAGCGACAAAATCAGATATTGATGTTTATTCTATTTTTACTTTAGAATATATCGATGATAATGTGATAGCTTTGTGTGCAGATAATGGAAAATATCTGAGTCGAATCAATATCGGGGGTATTTTTAACTATATTAAACCGGATAAATATGACTTGGATATATATTGCCAGTTTAAAGTTATAAAATTGTAATTGGACAATTGTGATCTTTGATGACATCTTATTATGGTGGTCAGTTTTACCTGACCACTATTTTTTTACTATTAAAATAGGATTAGTTACTTAATGCACCAAATAAAATGTTAATTATATTTCATAATAATTTGATTAATAATGTATTTTTAGTGTTGCTGGTTATATTATAATTATCATCTGAAATTATTTTTCAGTTTACTTATAATATTTTACTTTTAATTTAAATATGATAATTGATTCAGGTTATTTAATAATTATGAGTGATAATTGTCTATATCGCCCATAATAAAGAGAGAATATATTTTATTGTTTAACGGTAGTCGTATATATTCAGCAAGGGAATGAATCCCCGGGAGCATAGGTAACTATGTGACCGGGGTGAGCGAGTGCAGCCAACAAAGAGGCAACTTGAAAGATAACGGGTATAAGACAAGCTAAGAGCCTATCTCAATAGGCGTAATTGTTGCAGGCAGTTTGAACACGGACAGCGCGGAAAAACCGGAGCGTACACGTAGTACGTGAGGATTTTGAGCACTGCCCAGGTTCAAAATGGCAAATAAAATAGCCCTATTGAGATAGGCAGTAAGTTGTTCCGGGATGATCAGACGGTAATAATTTGTCTGATATGTGTGATGCAGGTAGACTGCACGTTTGGTTTTATTTTGGAGTCATTTACATGAGCGAAACAGCAAACTGGCAACCAAGTGCAGCTATCGCCAACTTGTTGAAACGAGCGACTATTTTAGCAGAAATACGGCGCTTTTTCGCAGATCGTGGGGTATTGGAAGTTGAAACACCTGCGATGGGTCAGTTTACAGTGACTGATATCCAATTGTTTTCTTTTCAGACGGAGTTTGTTGGTCCAGGCGCCGCGGATGGTATGACTCTTTATCTGATGACAAGTCCTGAATATCACATGAAACGCTTGCTGGCAGCAGGAAGTGGCCCTATTTATCAGCTCGGTCGCTGCTTCCGTAATGAAGAGGCGGGTCGTTATCATAATCCTGAATTTACCATGCTGGAATGGTATCGGCCTCACTATGATATGTATCGTTTGATGAATGAAGTTGATGATTTACTTCAGCAAATCCTTGATTGTGAAAGTGCAGAATCACTCTCTTATCAACAGGCTTTCCTGCGTTATTTGGATATTGATCCGCTATCAGCAGAGAAAGAAAAGTTGCGTGAAGTCGCCGCCAAGCTGGATCTGAATAATATTGCTGATATAGAAGAGGATCGGGATACTTTATTACAACTTTTGTTTGCTGTTGGTGTTGAACCGCATATTGGTACCGAAAAACCAACTTTTATCTACCATTTTCCGGCTTCTCAGGCTTCTCTGGCGGAAATCAGCAAAGAAGATCATCGAGTTGCAGAGCGTTTTGAAGCCTATTTTAAAGGCGTTGAATTGGCAAATGGCTTCCGTGAGCTAACTGATGGTAATGAGCAGCGCCAGCGTTTTGCACGAGATAACCGTAAACGTGCAGAGTTGGGTTTACCTGTTCGACCGATTGATGAAAACCTGATTGGTGCCCTGAAACAAGGAATGCCTGAGTGTGCCGGTGTGGCGCTTGGTGTCGATCGTTTGGTGATGTTGGCTTTAGGGGCTGAAAAACTCAGTGATGTTATGGCCTTTTCGATAACTAAGGCGTAATTATTATTAAGCAACAGGAACAGGGCGCTGATTGAGGCGCCCTGTTTGCATCTTATTTCTGTTGATGCTGTTTTTGCAGGAATTTCACACCCAAGTCAGGAAAATCGGTGAATACACCGTCTACGCCCGCTTGGTTATATATGATATCGAAAAGTTGATCGCCGCTGGTGGCGTATTTAGGCAGTTGATCAACTCGAATCGTGTATGGATGGACTTCCAGATTGTTGGTGTGAGCCTCTTTTACCAGATTAGTTAACTTAATATTGGTTGGTGTGGAATACTTTTCCACAATCATATGGTAATCAGGGCCGATGCCATCAGCGTATTGTGCCACTTCTTTCATAGCACCGGGTTTGAACATCCAGTCATAGCTGTAATTTGTCCATTTGCCGTCTGATTGTTTTTCATAAGTTTCATGCCAGTCGGTGTAGGCGATAAGTTGAACCAGTTTCAGATCCATGCCTAACTTAGGTTCCAGTTCGTTTTTGATGCGTTTGAGTTCGTTGGTATCAAAACATTGCAGATAAACTTTGTCGCTTTTCTTGGTGTAACCATACTCTTTTAGCACGGCGAGTACCTTAGTAGAAATATCTTTTCCCTCCTTCTGGTGGAACCACGGTGCTTTGATTTCAGGATAAATACCGATGTTTTTGCCGGTAGATTTGTTTAATCCTTGCACAAATTCAATCTCTTCCTGAAAAGTATGGATTCGGAAATCAGATTTCCACATAGGGAAACGATTGGAGAAATTTTGTATTTGTCGGTCGTTTTTAATATCGAAACCTTCTGTGAATTTTAATGACTTGATTTCGGACAAGGTAAAGTCGATGGCATAGTAGCGTCCGTCTTCGCGAGCACGGCTAGGGAATTTATTGGCAATGTCAGTTACACGATCAAGATAATGGTCGTGTAAGACTACCAGTTCATCATCTTTAGTCATGACCAGATCTTGTTCCAGATAATCAGCACCTTCTGCATAAGCCATCGCTTTAGCCGGCAGAGTGTGTTCAGGTAAGTATCCACTTGCGCCCCGATGGGCGATAACAATCTTATCTGCTGCTTGCGCGATGCCTGACATCGATGAAGTTAAAATGATACCCATTATCATTGTCTTAATTGGAGCTTGCATGTGTGTTTCTCCGTTTTAGCGATGAGATAAACTCTATCTCATTAAACTGTGAGTTTGGGTGTGTTAATAACATTGACTGACATAATTTCTTAATTTAGAGGCTAAAAAAAGCCGCAACGTATATAATGCTGCGGCTTAATTAATATTATCAGTGATATATCACAGTTTAATGACAGAGGTTAGCTATATTGTTGGGCGATTTCTTGTTTATGTTTTTTTTCGGTAACCGTAACGATTAGCAATAGAATAACGGACAACATACTGCCACCAATCATTACCATAAAGCCGCTGTCCCAACCGAAAAAGTCAACGGTGTAGCCGATGATAGCACTGGCAGCAACAGAGCCACCTAAGTAACCAAATAAGCCGGTGAAGCCGGCGGCTGTACCCGCGGCTTTCTTTGGCGCCAGCTCAAGGGCATGTAAACCAGTCAGCATCACTGGGCCGTAGATAAGGAAGCCAATAATCAACATACAAGCCATATCTACAGTAGGGTTACCTGGTGGGTTCAACCAGAATACGATAGTTGCGATAGTAACCAGCGTCATAAAGAACACACCGGTTGCACCACGGTTACCTTTAAATATTTTGTCTGACATCCAACCACATAGCAGCGTGCCTGGAATACCGGCATATTCGTACAGGAAATAAGCCCATGAAGATTTATCTAGTGCGAAATGTTTGGCTTCACGCAGATAGGTTGGTGACCAGTCAAGAATACCGTAGCGTAGCAGATAAACAAATACGTTAGCCATAGCAACCATCCACAGCAGTTTGTTCGGTAACACGTACTGCATGAAAATCTGTTTAGCGGTTAACTCATTTTCATCTTTTTCTGTATAATCAGAAGGATAGTCGTTTTTATACTCTTCGATTGGTGGCAAGCCGCAGGATTGTGGTGTGTCACGTATCAAGGCAAACACAATCAATGCAACGAGAATGGCGGCGAAAGCTGGCATGTAAAGTGCGGCTTTCCAGTCATTGAACCACGCCATACCCAACAGGAATAGCAATGGTGGTAAGCCACCACCCACATTATGTGAGCAGTTCCAGATAGAAACGATACCGCCACGTTCTTTCTGTGACCACCAGTGCACCATGGTACGACCACAAGGAGGCCAACCCATGCCCTGGAACCAACCACATAAGAACAGCAGAACAAACATGATAGTGATACTGGACGTTGCCCAGGGTACGAAACCCATAAACAGCATAACAAGAGCCGCGAGGATCAGACCCGCAGGTAAGAAGAGTCGAGGGTTAGAACGGTCGGATACGGAGCCCATGATGAATTTGGAGAAGCCGTATGCGATAGAGATCCCTGATAGTGCGAAACCGAGTTCACCTTTGGAAAAACCTTGCTCAACCAGATAAGGCATTGCAAGTGCAAAGTTTTTTCTTACCAGATAGTAAGCCGCATAACCAAAGAAGATCCCCATAAAAATTTGCCAGCGTAAGCGACGATAGACTGGATCTATCTGTTCTGTTGACAGTCGGGACCTATGAGGTGCCGGCTTGAAAATACTTAACATATTTTGCCTCCGATGGCATTTTTGGTTTTATAAACAGCTTGCCGGTTGACTAATGCTACCGGATGGGAAAATGAAAGGTTTTGTAAGTGGTTATTTTCCATAACGAAAATTATGATAGTCGAAATCACTCAACCTATCTGTGAAACAACACTCAGTTGTTAAAGTTGTTTTGCCTTGGCGGTAATTCTGAGTGATTTGTTAACTTTTTGAAATGTGCTTTACCAATGAAATTGTGACTATTGTCACAATAACGGACTTTACTTAATTATTGGTGAGCGTTTTTGGTTCGTTTTTGTTCTTTATCAAACAAAAACCGCAGTTTTCATGCATCTTCTATTTGTTATTCTATATGTATCCGTCCAGATGAAAGGCTCTTCTCAATTTATGGCGAATGGGCTGCTAATCGATTTTAACGATAAACATACTGTTTTGACGGTGTGCCAATAATCTGCCAGACTCATAATTTATACAGTTGCATAGCTGATATACAAGTGGAGGAACCATGACGACCCGTTATGACAGCGACTTTTATGGTTGGACTCAGGAGCAGGCAGGTTTGCTTCGTTCCGGTGATTTGAGCCAGTTGGATACGGAAAATCTTCTTGAGGAAATTGAGGCTATGGGGCGAAGCGAGCGCAGAGAATTACGATCCCGGTTGGAAATTTTACTCGCACACTTACTGAAATGGAGATATCAGGCAGATCGCAGAGGGAGGAGTTGGGAACTGACCATTGAAGAACAGCGTGATAAGGCAATTGACTGTTTGCAAGAATCCCCCAGTTTGAAAAATAAGTTGAATGAGCATTTGGAAAAAGCTTACATCGCTGCTCGTCGATTGGCAGAAAAAGAGACGCTAATTAATCGGAATATATTTCCTGAAACTTGCCCTTGGACATTTGAGCAAATAATGGATGAAAATTTTTGGCCTGAATAGACGCGATAAATTTATTCTCCCAAATGAAAGGTTAAACCACCGGTTTTAAGCTGCAATACTGTGTTGTACCTTTATGGTGAATAGGGTGCTAATCGATTTTGATGATAAATATACTGTTTTGACGGTATACCAATAATCTGCCAGACTCATAATTTGTACAGTTGTATATACCCTATGGATTTAAAGATACATCGCGACGGCAAGGGAGTGAATCCCCGGGAGCATAGATAACTATGTGACCGGGGTGAGCGAGTGCAGCCAACAAAGAGGCAACTTGAAAGATAACAGGTATAGCTGATATACCAAGTGGAGGAACCATGACGACCCGTTATGACAGCGACTTTTATGGTTGGACTCAGGAGCAGGCAGGTTTGCTTCGTTCCGGTGATTTGAGTCAATTGGATAGGGAAAACCTTTCAGAGGAAATAGAAAGTATGGGAAATAGCCAAAGAAACGAGCTGGAATCTCGTCTTGAGGTACTGTTTCTCCACCTCCTAAAATGGCAATTCCAATCTGAACGGCAAGGTCGGAGCTGGAAGCTTACGATTGAAGAGCAGAGAAGGAAAATAGCCCGTCGCCTTAAAAAAAATCCCAGCTTAAAGTCAGAACTTAGCGAAATTTCCTCTGATGCTTATGGTGATGCCATTATTGCAGCAGAGAGGGAAACTAATATTAGGCGTAGTGTATTTCCTGAAACTTGCCCTTGGACATTTGAGCAAATAATGGATGAAAATTTTTGGCCTGAATAGACTCAATAAATTTGTTTCCTAACGCACTGATTTTGAACAGTGCGTTTTTTTGCTCAACCACTCGGTTGATTGATTTTCACTTCACTACAAGCAGTATTAACAGGAATTATTTACTTTTCAGTGGATGCTTATTGTCTTAGTCAAGATTATCCTTTTTCATTTCCGAACTTTAGTTGTCTGAATAAAAAATAGAAGCGGACAATTTGCCCGCTCTTGTTAAATTTAATACAACCAGTCGCGTCCCATCCGGTCAGCAGCCATAATAGCGGCGTACACTTTTTCCGGTGTCACTTCAAAAGGCATGTTGTGAATGGTTTCGTCCTCGGCACAACTTGCTGTTGCCACTGCCATCACTTTTTCTTTCAGTTTTTCACCATCCTTCACACCAAGTTGATCCAGAGTAACCGGTAGTCCCATCTGTACACAGAAATCAAGTAAAGTATCTAATTCTTCATTTGGGCTATTTTCCAGTATTAGTTGAACTAATATCCCGAAGGCGACTTTTTCGCCGTGGTACATGTGGTGGCATTCTTCCAATACGGTAAAGCCATTGTGTACGGAATGAGCGGCGGCTACACCCGTATTTTCAAAGCCCAGACCGCTTAAGTAAGTAATAGCTTCGATGACATTTTCCACCGCAGGTGTACTGACGTCGGTTTCAACAGCCAGTTTTGCTTTATAGCCTTCTTCTAACAACGTTTCGTAACAGAGATGAGCGAGGGCTATTGCGGTACGGGATATTCCACCCTCTGTCATTCGAGGTTTATGGCCGGCTCCACAAGTGCGGGCTTCGAAGTAAGTTGCCAGCGCGTCGCCAATTCCGGCAATCAGAAAACGGGTTGGGGCTTTAGCGATAATGCTGGTATCGATTAGGACAATATCTGGGTTTGTTGGGAGAAATAGATAGTCTTCATATTTGCCATCATCGCTGTAAATAACAGAGAGAGCACTGGTTGGGGCATTAGTGGAAGCGATAGTGGGGGCAATCAGAACAGGTAATCTGGATTCGTAAGCGACCGCTTTTGCGGTATCTTGTACTTTGCCGCCACCGATACCAATAACGGCTTGGCATTCATGTTTCTTAAGAATGTCAGACAGGCGTTTAATTTCATTTCGACTACATTCGCCGCCAAACACTTCAAAATGACGAGTGATTTCATACTGTTCCAGGCTGCTATGAACCGTATCTCCCACCAATTTCATCTCGGAATTACCGATGATAACCAAAACGTGATCGGCGATGGTTTTTGTATATTTACCAATATGGAACAGGGCATCAGGTCCTTGAATATATTTGGATGGGGATTGAATAATTTTCAGCATAAAAATATTCCTTTTGTGGAAACTCAATATCTGTTTGTTGTATAAATTTTCTTAACAAACAGGGAGCAAAATGTGACAGCCCAGTAAACTGTCTTCGGATGAAAAAAGTACTTAAGTTACTTGGCAGACTAATACCACCTATAAAAATTAATGGTTGGTTGTGGATAAATAAAGTTGTTATACCCATTTTATGGTGGGAAATGTGTGTTTTTTTGATCTATGCCCGGATCTCTGTACTGGAACAGGTCTTTCTTCTCCATTAGGCTTGGCTGTATTTGGGCAAGCTAGCGCCAAATGGCCGCCTGACAAAGTGATCCTATTTTTTCAATTTTTAAGCCATATGTCTTAAATTTCTCAAGCACAATTGCCATTTCCTCTAGGCTCAGGATTGGCGCTGGATTTTGGATCGCTAGGGTCTGTAAATATAGATGAGCGAGCACTTCAACTTCATGCGCGAGCCATAGTGCTTTTTGTAGATTAACTTCGCAAACAATCATCCCATGATGCTGTAATAGAATAGCTTTTCTGTTTTTAAAACCATTAAATACGTAGTCAGAGAGTTGTTGGGTGCCAAATGTTGCGTAAGGCACACAGGGAATTGAGTTTCCTCCCGCCGCGGCAATCATGTAATGAATGGCTGGGATTGGTTGATTTAAAATAGAAACCGCTGTGCAATGAATTGCATGATTATGGACAACGGCATTGGCATCGGGTCTGGCATGATAGACCGCTTGATGAAAGCGCCACTCACTAGAGGGGATCTTATTATCTTCTGGTTGACCGTTTTCATCTACATAAACAATATGTGTTTCAGTCAACCGTCATTCCGCACCGTATTTCTGATTTAAAAATAGTGTGATCTTACACAGGTTTTTTGTATTGATGACATCGGTGGGGTTGACGGTAATCGCCAATTTTGATCTATTAC